>DATMZR010000027.1 GCA_035573435.1 Solirubrobacterales bacterium | reverse complement strand
GGCGCGTAATTGTTGTTGTATCCGAACCCGGTCCCCGCCAGACGCCGATACACGGTCTTGCCGGTGTCGAAGTCGAGCGCCGTCAGGTACCACGCGTCGGCCATGTCGTCCCGCTTGGGCTTCGTATACGTGTACACGAGCCCAGCGGCCAAGGACAGCTTCGGCACCACCGAAGGGGCTCGGGCAGGGCTCCTCCACACGGAGTGACAACCCGACGCGTCGAGGTCGACGCGCTCCACCCCGGGGCTGGTGGTGGCGCCGTTCATGGTGGAGGCGGGGCCGGTGTACCCATAGTTGTTCTCGGCGATCAGCGAGTGCTGAGCGGCGATGAGCGACTGGTCCGTGGCGCTGGCGCCCTTCTCGAACACAGACTGGCGACAGACCAGGCGAGGCCCGGCCACGTGCCGGCGACGGTCGTACACCACCACGGCCATCGGATCGGCGTTGTCGGTGATCGCCACGTAGCGCTTTCCGAGGAGGGTCGGGGTGGTTCCAGACCCTGCCTGTGTCTGGCCCGGCTTCGTGATGCCGATGTTCGGGTAGATGCGGCGCCAGGTCACCACCGGCCCGCCCTCCGCAGCATCGAAGCGATACATCGCTGCGTCGGTGACGATGAACACGCCGCCCGTTTCGTCGACCGCGAACGAGTTACCGATCGGCTCGCCGGTGTCCACGCTCCGCACCCCGCCGGTGGAGCGGTTGACGATCCCGACCACGCCATCGCGGCTGGCGAACCAGATGCGGCCGGACCAGTCCGGAAGCGCGGAGATCAGCGCGTCGTCCTCGGGCACCACCGTGGTGACGTTGTAGTCGCGCCGAAGCGCGAAGCCGGGGTCGGCCGTGCCGCCGGTCTCCGCCACCACCAGGATGTGGCGGTTGCCGGCCGAGATCACCGCTCGGTCGAGGTTGTCCAGATAGAAGTAACCACCGCCGCTGAAGTCCTGGAACGGGTTCGGGCTGGCGTTTCGAAGCGGCAGGTCCATGGCCGCCAGCACCCGAAGGGTGTCGGGCTGGAGCATCGCCAGCACGGGCTTGTCCAGCCCCACGCAGATCGCCACCAGGCGACCGTGGCTGTCGAAAGTGATCGAGGCGCACTCGCGAAGGAAGAGGGCCGAGGTGGAGCTGAGCCGGTAGCCGAGCGGCCCGGCCCAGCGGTAGCTGTCGGTCTGGTAGGCGTCGTCGTGGAGGTTGGAGCGCCCGTTGGGCGCCATGAACGGGTGCCTGGGAATGTCCACGCCCGCCGTGGGGTCGAGGGTCGCCGCCGAGCCGACGAAGCTGGGGACGTCCGCGTCCGGATCCTGCGGAATCGGTTGGGGGACCTGGCCCGGGGACTGCGCCCCGGCGCTGGCAGCCACGGTGAGGGCCCAGACAACCGCCGCCGCAGTCACCCAGGCATGCCTCCGCATGCGCGAACCCTAGCGCCACCGTACCCAGCGCGTGCCGCTCGCGGTCGCGGGGTGGAAGAATGGGTTTGATGGCGGCCCAAAAACCCCTGGAGTTGATCTTGGCCCGCAACCTCTTGACGAGCATCTCAACGCCCGCCTTACTGCTCGACCACCACGGAGGGATGGTCTTCTACAACGAGGCCGCCGGCGCCCTGCTCGGGCGCCCCTTCGAGGACGCGGGACGCATGAGCCCCGAGGACTGGATCTCCACCCACGGGCCCTTCGGCGACGATGGCAAGCCGATCCCGCTGGACGACATTCCAGCGACCCAGGCGGTTCGCAAGGGCCGGCCGGCGCACGGCGTGTCCCGGATCCGTTCGGCGGGTGGAGCAGAGCACGAGGTCGAGTCCAGTACCTTCCCGATCGTCGCCTCAGAGGAGGGATCTTCCGGGGCGATGGTGCTCTTCTGGCCCCTGGGCGCGAACGGCGGCGAGGAGGCTCAGGGGTGAGGGTCAAGGTCTGGGGCGCGCGAGGCTCGGTCCCCTCCCCGGGGCCGATGATGAACCGCTACGGGGGCAACACCTCGTGCGTTCAGGTCACCCTGGGGAGTGGCGAGGACCTGATCCTCGACGCGGGCACCGGCATTCGCACCCTGGGCCTCGGCCTGGCCACCGCGCCGAAGGTCAACATCCTGCTCACCCACCTGCACCTCGACCACATCCAGGGCCTGATGTTCTTCCCGCCGTGCTTTCGCCCCGATGTGGAGATCACGATCTGGGGCCCCGCCTCGCCCGAGGCCTCGCTCGAGGACCGCGTTGCCCGCTACATCTCCGCTCCCCTGTCGCCCGTCGAGGTGCGGGAGCTTCCCTGCTCGGTCTCCTTTCGCGACACACCGCCGAGCGAATGGCAGATCGGCTCGGCGACGATCCACGCGGAGGCGGTGAACCACCGGGGCCCCACTCTCGGCTTTCGGATCGTCGATGGCGACACCGCGCTCTGCTACATCCCCGACCACGAGCCCGCCCTCGGCGCGAGCCTCGCCGACCTGGAGCCGGAGTGGGTCTCGGGGTACGACCTGGCTCGCGACGCCGATCTCTTGATCCACGACTGCCAGTACACCGACGAGGAGTACCCCGCGCACATCGGCTGGGGCCACTCCCGGATCGACGACGCCCTGACGTTCGCCAACCGCGTCGGCGCCAGGCGGCTCTTGCTCTTCCACCACGACCCACTCCACTCGGACGACTTCCTGGACGATCTCCACGCCACCGCCCGCCGCCGCTGGGCCGAGCTGGGCGCCGACCCGACCCTCCTCGAGATGGGCATGGAGGGCGGACAGCTAGAGGTCACGCCCGCGCCCGCCTCGGCGGGCGTGACCGCGTGACCAAGTAGAGGGGTCACACATCGCGGCGCCATCCTGCATAGGCCGGTATCCGGGGTCTAAGCAGGACAGCGCGCTGTCAGGGCGCTCGGTTGAAACGCACCACGGCTAGGCCTGAGGCGACGTAGACGCTCTTGTTGTCCGGGCTGACCGCCACCGAGGACGGCGTGGGGAGGAGCCCATGGCCGTCGGCGCAGGTCCCCGCCCCCGTCTCGCTCACGCAGCCGGACGTCCCGGCGGGCTGGGTGATCGCCCCGGTGGTCGCGTTGCGGTTGAGGCGCGCCACGGCGTCGCTGTCGAACGCTGCGGCGTAGACGGTCATCCCATCCGGGCTGACCGCCACCGAGGCCGCACCGTCGAGTCCGTGGCCGTTGAAGCAATTCCCCGCGCCGCTCTCGCTGACGCAGCCGGGGAGGTCGTTGGGCTGGAAGATCGCCCCCGTGGTGGTGTTGCGCTCGAAGCGCACCACGGCGTCGTTTACGAACGCGGCGGCGTAGACGGTCTTCCCGTTCGGGCTGACAGCCACCGACAACGGCTGCTCCAGGCCATGGCCGTTGGCGCAAGGCCCGGCGCCCTCGTCGCTCACGCAGCCGGCGGCCCCGGCGGGCTGGCTGATCGCTCCAGTGGTCGTGTTGCGGTTAAAACGCGCCACGGCGTCGTTGCCGCGCGAGGCGACGTAAACGCTCTTTCCGTCCGGGCTGACCGCCAGCCCGGTCGGGACACCGAGTCCATGCCCGTCGGCGCACGGCCCCGCCCCCGTCTCGCTGACGCAGCCGGCGGCCCCGGCGGGCTGGCTGATCGCTCCAGTGGTCGTGCTGCGGTTGAGGCGCGCCACCGCATTCACTGGACCGGTGAACGAGGATACGTACACGCTCTTTCCGTCCGGGCTCACCGTCACCGAGTGCGCGCCGGCGAGCGCATGGCCGTCGGCACAGGGCCCGGTTCCGTCCTCGCTGATGCAGCCGGCGGCCCCGGCGGGCTGGCTGATCGCCCCGGTGGTCGCGTTGCGATTGAAGCGCGCCACCCCGCCGCCAGTGGCGACGTAGACGCTCGTTCCGTCGGGGCTGACAGCCACCGACCACACACGACCGAGGGCATGGCCTTCGGCGCAGCCCCCCGAACCCGTCTCGCTGATGCACCCGGCCGCCCCCGCGGGCTGGCTGATCGCCCCCGTGGTCGTGTCCCGATTCAAGCGCACCAAGGCGGCTCCGTCCCCGTCGCCGAGATTGAGGTCCCACGAGGCGACGTAGACGCTCTTGCCGTCCGGGCTCACCGCCACCTCGCGCGGTTCGATAAGTCCGTGGCCGTCGGTGCAGGGCCCCGCCCCCGTCTCGCTGATGCACCCGGCGGTCCCGGCGGGCTGGGTGAGGTCGCCGGTCACCGCCAGGGCCGCGGCCGTCACGAGAAGTAGCAGGCCGCCGGCCACCGAGAGCGCCGCCGCTTGCCGGCGCGCCAATCGCCTCAAGATCCGGCCCGAGCTACTCCTCGCCGCGCTTCGCTCTCCCATGAGGCCCCCCAAGTCGGTGCTTATGACGACCCTACCAGGGACGCTTACCGCCGGGGTGGGAGTTATCGATCGATGTGATTGAGAACCCCCAGCTCGTTGGTGGCCGAACGGCCCGGCCGTGCCGAGCGCGACCCCTGGCCATCCGGTCCACGCTCCGGTGCAGGGGTATTCGACCATGGGTACAAAGCGCGCGGCCGAAGTCTCGACACTGGGCTAGAGACTTCCCCGTCGCTCGCGCCTAACTTCCGATCCGGTCTAGAAACCGCGACCGCCGGGCCCCGGCGCCCGATGGGCTAGGAGGAAGCACGGATGAGACGAAGGTACCTCGCGATGCTGCCGTTGGCGGCGCTCGCCCTGCTGGTCATACCGGGCACTGCGTTCGCCGACGCCACGGACCTCAACAGGGCGATCGGCGGGAAGCTCGAACCGTCGGTCGGCATCAACACCCTGTGGGTGGTCATCGCCGGCGCGCTGGTGATGTTCATGCAGGCTGGGTTCGCCTTCTTGGAGATCGGATTCTCCAGGGCCAAAAACGCGGGGACCGTGGTGGCGAAGATCCTCACCAACTTCGGCATTGCCGCCATCTGCTGGTGGGCGGTCGGCTTCGCGTTCGCCTTCGGCGGCCCGCTTGGCAGCTTCATCGGACATGACGGGGGGTTCTTCTTCTCGGACCTCGGCGCGTATAGCACGACCGCCGACGGCGTGACCCTGTTCCACCCCAGCTTCCCGGTGATGGCGCTCTCCGACGCGACGATCGAGTCGAAGTGGTTCTTCCAGTTCGTCTTCTGCGCCGTCTCCCTGGCGATCGTCTGGGGCACGACCCTGGAGCGGATCAAGTTCGGCGTCTACATCATCTACTCGGTGGTCTTCGCGACGATCATCTATCCGATCGGCGCGCACTGGGTGTTCGGCGGCGGCTTCCTTCAGAACGGCGACTGGCTGGGCACCTCGATCGTCGGGATGCAGGACTTCGCCGGCTCCACGGCCGTCCACCTGATCGGAGCCAGTGGAGCGTTCGCCGCCCTGCTGCTGCTCGGCCCGCGGAAGGGCAAGTACGGCAGGGACGGCAGGCCTCGCGCGATCCCGGGGCACAGCATGCCGCTGTTCGGGCTCGGCGTCCTGATCCTGTGGCTGGGGTGGTTCGGGTTCAACCCGGGCTCGACCCTCAACGCACTCGACGGGCGCTTCGCTGAGATCCTGTTCATCACCAACCTCGCCGCGGCAGCGGGAGTGCTCACCGCCGTCGCCACGGCCAGGATCAAGACCGGGGCGATCGACATCGGCATGGCCGGCAACGGCGCGATTGCGGCGCTGGTGGCGATAACCGCCCCCTCCGGCTACGTCGAGATCTGGGCGGCGCCGATCATCGGCGCGGTCGCCGGGGTGATCGTCGTGCTCGGCGTCTACGCGATCGACAAGTTGATCGACGACCCGGTCGGAGCCCTGTCGGCGCACGGCCTCGCGGGGATCTGGGGAACGGTCTCGTGCGGGATCTTCACCGCGCCGCGGCTGGCGCAGTACAACGCCTTCGGCGACCCCGCGGGCGGCCTCGTGTACTCCGGACACTTCACGCAGCTCGCGGCGCAGTGCATCGGGTTCACGATCGCCTTCCTGTTCGTCTTCTCGCTCAGCTTCACGACGTTCTGGGTGATCAAGAAGACCTACGGCCTCCGGGTCTCAGAGCAGGAGGAGGACGCGGGCCTCGACATCTCCGAACACGGCATGTACGGCTATCCGGAGCAGTTCATCCCGCAGGAGGAGTACCCGAGCCCCGCGCCTGCGCCGGCTGGAACCACGCCGGCACCTGCGACGGCGACCGCCATGACGGCCCAGCGGCCGGCTGAGACATAGGAAGGATGAGCAAATGAAGATGATCACGGCGTACATCCGCCACGAGGCGTTCGAGCCAATCCGCGCCGAGCTGCTCGAGAAGGGCATCCCCTCGCTCTCGATCACAGAGGTCAAGGGATCGGGGCGCCAGAAGGGGATCGTTGAGCACTATCGCGGCTCGACCCTGACCGTCAACGTGCGACCGAAGCTGAAGCTCGAGATCGTCGTTGACGACACGGAGAAGCCCATCGTGGTCGAGACGATCCTCAAGCACGCCAGGACGGGTGAGGTCGGCGACGGGAAGATCTTCGTCGCCCCGGTCGAGGAGGCAATCCGGATCCGAACGGGCGAAGAGGGCGAGGAAGTCCTCCAGGCGCACACCGAGGCGGAGATCTCGGCATAGGCAACCAAACGGGAGACAAAGGAGAACCGACAGATGGAAGCCATCACAGACCGCCCCAGCCGGGAAGAAACGCTGCTGCAAGTGGACGAGGACGGGGTCGAGTTCATTCGCCTCTGGTTCACCGACATCATGGGGCAGCTGAAGAGCTTCGCGGTCGGTCGCGAAGAGCTCGAGGGGGCGCTCGCCGAGGGCATGGGCTTCGACGGATCCTCGATCACCGGCTTCAACCGAATCGAGGAGTCGGACATGATCGCGATGCCCGACCCGGACACCTACGCGCTGCTGCCATGGCGGACCGACGGCCACAAGGGCAACGTCGCGAGGATGTTCTGCGACATCCTGAAGCCCGGCGGGGAGCCCTATGAGGGTGATCCGCGCTTCGTCATGCGCCGGGCGCTCGCCCGCGCCCAGGAGATGGGGTTCGACACCTACAACATCGGCCCCGAGCTCGAGTACTTCTACTTCGCCAGCGACGAACTCAACGAGGCCGGGGTGCCGACGATCCTCGACAAGGGCGGCTATTTCGACCTGACGACGCTAGACGCCGCCTCCGATCTGCGCCGCGACACGGTCAACGCGCTGAAGGCGGTCGGGATCCCGGTCGAGTACACGCACCACGAGGTCGGGCCCTCCCAGCACGAGATCGACATGCGCTACGCCGAGGGGCTGCGGATGTCCGACAACGCGATGACCTACCGAATCGTGGTCAAAGAGATCGCCAACCAGCACGGCGCCTACGCCACCTTCATGCCCAAGCCACTGTTCGGCGAGAACGGCTCGGGCATGCACACTCACCAGTCGCTGTTCTCAGGGGGCTCGAACGCCTTCTTCGATCCCGACGATGCCTATCACCTGTCGGACGCGGCGAAGGCGTACATCGCCGGCCTGCTCCGCCACGCGCGTGAGATCTCGGCCCTGTTCGCGCCCAACGTGAACAGCTACAAGCGTCTCGTCCCCGGCTATGAGGCGCCTGTCTACTGCGCCTGGTCGCAACGCAATCGCTCGGCTCTCGTCCGCGTTCCCGTCTACCACCCGGGCAAGGAGCAAGCGACGCGCTGCGAGCTCCGCTGCCCCGATCCTTCGTGCAACCCCTACCTGACCTTCGCGGCGATGCTGCACGCGGGGCTGGACGGAATCGAGCAGGGCTACGAATGCCCCGAGCCGATGGAGACGAACCTCTACGAGCTCACCCACGACGAGCGCGTCGCCCGCGGGATCGAGCAGCTCCCGGAGACCCTCGGCGAGGCGATCGAGGACCTGGCGGCGTCGGCGCTGGTCCGCAAGGCGCTTGGAGACCACATCTTCGAGCGCTACGTCGACCTGAAGCGAGACGAGTGGGAGGAGTACCGGGTTCAGGTGACCAGGTGGGAGCTGGAGCGCTACCTGCCCATCCTTTGAGGCCGCAGCCGGCTAGCCGGAGCGGGGTGCCGATGCGTGACCTCCACGCGCGGATGCTCGCAGCACTGCTGGCCGGGGAGGGCTTGTGCGGGATCGCCGAGCTGGCGGCGGAGGAGGCGGGCGGACCGGTGGCGATCGTGCTTCCCGACCGGGGGCTCGCCGATGCATCCTCGGGCGAGCTGCCTCTCGAGGAGCTGTCGAGGTTCGCGGCCGAGCGGCTCCATGGGAAAGCGCCGGTGGCCCCGAAGCAGGTCGAGCTCGAGCACGAGGTCATCGCCGGCGAGCGGCCGATCGGCTACGTGCTCGCCCTGCGCTCCTCAAGCAACGGCGTGCCGGCGGTCGCCGTGGACCGCGAAGAGGTCCTCCGCACGACCGCGCTGGCGGCGCTGGCGGAGGTCGCCGTCAACGAGGCTCGCGACGAGGTGGCCGACGAGGTCCGGGGCAGCCTGCTCGAGGATCTGCGGGCGGGGCGGGTCGAGGCCTCGGAGGCGTCTCGTCGCGCCGCACGGCTCGGCTGCGACCTCTCGCGGGGCGCCGTCGCCATGGTCGCAGAGGTGCGGTCATCGCGCCCTCGCCATGCCGCGGCCCTGATCGGCACCGAGCACCAGGGCGCGATCGCCGAGCCACTGGGGGACCGGATCTACGCGATCCTCCCCGCGCGCGGCGGCGACGATGCACCGGAGCGCACCCAGGCTTCGGCGCGCGCCCTCGCGGGCCGGCTGCGCCCGCATGGGCCAGCCGCATACTCCTCCTTCTGCGCAACTCCGGGCGAGCTCGGGCGCGCGGTCGCCGAGGCGGAGCTGATGCTCGAGGTGATCGCCGCAGACGAGCGCCTGGCCGAACAGCTCGAGCAGGGAATCGGGAACGGCGTCTACCGGCTCTTGTTCCGGGCCCTGGCCACCGACCCCGAGGAGGTGCGGCGCTTCTACCAGGACACCGTGGAGCCGCTCGTGGCCCACGATCGCCAGTACCGCACGGACCTGTTGGGCACGGTGGAGGCCTACCTCGCCAACGACTGCAACATGAATGCCACTGCGCGCTCGGTCTATGCTCATCGCCACACGGTCGCCCATCGCCTCGGCCGCGTGAAGGAGCTCACAGCTTTGGACCCGAGCCTGGGCGAGGATCGGGAGCGCCTCAGCCTCGGTATCAAGGCGTATCGGATCATCGCGCCCACCCTGCCCCGCTGACGGCCACTCCGCGCAGGGCTCAGTCGGTGGGCTGCTCGAGTGGCGGCGGGGGCTCCATCCCCCACTGCCGCATGCCCGCCTCGATGCGGTCGATCACGGTTTCGACCACCTTCACCCTGGCATAGCGCTTGGAGTCTCCCTCGATCAGGTGCCACGGTGCGTACGGTTGGTCTGTACGGGCGAGCATGTCCTCGACCGCCTCCACGTACTCGCCGTGCCTGTCGCGGTTTCGCCAATCCTCGTCGGTGAGCTTCCATGCCTTCAGCGGGTCTTTCTGACGTCGCTTGAAGCGACGAAGCTGCTCTTCCTCGCTGATCTGAAGCCAGAGCTTGATCAGGATCATTCCCTCGTCGGCGAGCGTGTGCTCGAAGCTGTTGATCTCGTCGTAGGCACGCAGCCACTGCTCGCGGGCCGCGAAGCCCTCGACGCGCTCCACCAAGACTCGCCCGTACCAGGATCGATCGAAGACGGCCATTCCGCCCCATCCCGGGAGCACGGGAAAGAATCGCCACAGGAAGTGGTGGCGCTTCTCGTCCGGGGTCGGAGCCGCGAACTGGACCACGCGGACGTGACGCGGATCGATCTGGGCCACCAGCCGCTTGATCGCCCCACCCTTGCCCGAGGCGTCCCAGCCCTCGAACACCACGCATACCGGCGGTCCCAGCTTACGCTCGCCGATCTGACCGCCGAGTGTCAGGCGCAGCTGCGTTAGGCGCTCCCAGGCGCGGTCGAGCGCCCGTGCCTCCTCCCTGCGAGTCAGCGACAGGGTCAGATCGAGCTCGTCCAAGCGGCCCACGCCGCGATCCTCCCATTAGTAGGGCTGGTGCAGGGGCCCGGGCGGCTCCGGCTCGTCGCTGAACACGTTGAGCGCCAGCGGGAACGCGGCCGCGGCCAGGAAGACCAGGATGATCCCCACCGCGATCAGCCACCGCGAGCGGCTCAGGTGGCCGAGGACTCCGATCACGAAGCCCGCCACCATCAGCGACACGTAGGGACCGATGGACTCAGGGAGGATCCCTGCAATCGGCATGGCGCCATTATCATCGGCTGGGTGCCCACCGCATCACAGCCCGCCTCCGTGGACGAAGTCAGGCAGGCGCTGGGGCGGGTCGGATACCTGGCTGACGAGCCCGCGGCGCTGGTCGCCTACCTGGCGCAAAGGCTCGGAAAGCCCGTGCTCGTCGAGGGACCCGCGGGGGTGGGAAAGACCGAGCTGGCGAAGGCGATCTCCCGGGCCACCGAGCGTCCCCTGATCCGCCTGCAGTGCTACGAGGGCCTCGACGAGGCAAAGGCGCTGTACGAATGGAACTACCGCAAGCAGCTCCTCCGCATCCAGGCCGAGTCCGCAACCGAACAGGATCCTTCAACGGACCCTGCCGAAGCGAACACGCCAGCGGCGCAATCGGCCGGCGCTGTGATGGGGGACATCTTCGCCGAGGAGTTCCTGCTCACCAGGCCGCTGTTGCAGGCGATCGCCGCCACCGAGCCGGTCGTGCTGCTGATCGACGAGATCGACAAGACGGACCAGGAGTTCGAGGCGATGCTCCTGGAGGTGCTGTCGGACTTCCAGATCTCGATCCCGGAGCTCGGGGTGATCGAGGCCACCACCCGCCCCATCGTCGTCCTCACCTCGAACAACTCGCGCGAGCTGACCGAGGCGCTGAAGCGCCGCTGCCTGTACCTGTGGCTCGACTACCCATCGCTCGAGCACGAGCTGGAGATCGTCAAGCTCCACGCGCCCGAGCTGGCCGACAACGTCGCGCGCAAGCTCGTGGACCTCGTCGCGCTCGTCCGCGACCTCGACCTCAAGAAGCCGCCGTCGATCGCGGAGTCCATCGACTGGGCGCGCGCCCTGCTGCTGCTCGGCGCCGACGACATCGACGAGCAGACCTTCCGCGACACGATGTCGGTCA
>DATMZR010000026.1 GCA_035573435.1 Solirubrobacterales bacterium | reverse complement strand
TCTATGCCGGTCGGCTCACCCAGGAGAAGGGCGTCGAGCTGCTCGCCGAGGCGTTCCTGCGCGCGCGCGACCGCGATCCCCGCCTGCATCTGGTGCTCGCCGGCGGTGGCCCGGAAGAGGAGGCTCTTCGCAAGCGGCTGGGAGTGGGCGCCCCGGGTACCCCGCCGGCTGACGGTGACTGCGCCACCTTCCTCGGATGGCTGGACCGTGAGCAGCTCGCGCGCGCCTACGCAAGCGCCGACCTGTTCCTCTTCTGCTCCCGAACCGACACCTACGGGCAGGTGATCGCCGAGGCCCAGGCCAGCGGCCTCCCCGTTGTTGCCGTGGGCGAAGGAGGGCCGGTGTCGCTGATCAGCGATCGTCACACCGGCTGGCTCTGCCCGCCCGATGCCGAATCCCTGGCAGGCGCCCTCGCGCAGCTGGCCTCCTCGGCCTTCCTGCGCGAGCGTCTGTCTCGCGCGGGCCGCGCCGCCGTGCGCGGCCATAGCTGGGAGGCGGCATTCGCAGAGGTCGCCGCCGGCTACGAGCGGGCGCTGACACGAGCCGGGCCGGCTGCCTCGTCCCAGCCGAGCCAGCAGCTGGCTGCCTGAGCCCGCCTCGGCGCTAGCATGGCTGCGGGTGAGCGCCATGAATCCGAAGCAGGCGGCTGAGGCGGCGACCGGCGCGGTCGAGCTGTCTGGGGCACCTCCCTACGCGCCGTCCACGCCGGACCTCGAGGACGCCTCGTTGTACTTCAACCGAGAGCTCTCCTGGCTCGACTTCAATGATCGCGTGCTCCAGCTCGCCGAAGACCCCTCGGTGCCGCTGCTGGAGCGTGCCAAGTTCTGCGCGATCTGGGAGTCGAACCTGGACGAGTTCTACATGGTGAGGGTGGCGAATCTCCACGACCAGCTGGAGGCGGCGGTGGACGCCCGGGGCGCCGACGGGATGAGCACGAACGACCAGATCGACGCGATCCGCGAGCTCGTGCTCGGCCAGCGCGAGCGGTTGGCGCGGTGCTTCGAGCGAGAGCTTCGCCCAGCGCTTGCGGAGCACGGGATCAGGATCATCTCCCCGCAGCGCGCCAGCCCGGCCGAGCTTGAGGAGCTCGACAAAGAGTTCGAGAGGAGCATCTTCCCGGCCCTGACCCCGTTGGCCATCGGCCTCGGCCGTCCCTTCCCGTACATCTCGAACCTCTCGTTGAGCCTCGCTGTCACGCTCCACGACGCCGACCAGGGCACGGAGGTACTCGCGCGGGTGAAGGTGCCTAAGGAGCTCCTGGGGCGCTTTGTGCGAATCGGAGAGGGTGGGACGACCCTGGTTCCGCTCGAGGACGTGATCGCCGCGAACCTGGGCTCGCTGTTCCCGGGCATGGAGATCAGGGACCATTCCTTCTTCCGGGTCACGCGCGACACCGACTACGACGTCTCCGATGAGGCCGACGACCTGCTGCAGGCGGTCGAGGAGGAGCTTCGCCGGCGCCGCTTCGGGGAGGTCGTGCGGTTGGAGGTCGATCAGGCGATGAGCGCGAAGCTGCGCGAGCAGCTCCGCAGCGCGCTGCGGATCGACGAGCGACAGTTGTATGAGACCGAGGGCCCGCTCGACCTCTCGGATCTATGGGACGTCGCCGGCCTGCGCGGCTTCAGCGAGTTGCGAGACCCGCCCCACACCCCCGTCACGCAGGCCCGGCTCCTCGGCGAGGACGGGGCGGAGGCCGACGTCTTCGCCGCGATCCGGGAGGGCGAAATCCTGGTCCACCATCCGTATGACTCCTTCGGCACATCGGTGGAGCGCTTCGTCAAGCAGGCGGTTGACGATCCGGACGTGCTGGCGATCAAGCAGACCGTGTACCGGACGAGCGCCGACTCCCCGCTGGTTCCGTCGCTGATCGAGGCGGCGGAACGCGGCAAGCAGGCGGTCTGCATGGTGGAGCTGAAGGCGCGCTTCGACGAGCAGGCGAACATCAGGTGGGCGAAGAAGCTTGAGGAGGCGGGCGTGCACGTGGTCTACGGGCTACCGGCACTGAAGAGCCACGCGAAGTGCATCCTGATCGTCCGTCGGGAGGGCGACGGGGTGCGTCACTACGCGCACATCGGCACGGGCAACTACAACCCGAAGACCGCCCGCCTGTACACCGACCTCGGCCTGTTCACGGCCGACCCCGAGATCGGCGCCGACCTCGCCGAGATGTTCAACTACCTGACGGGCTACTCGCGCCCGCGCGGCTACCGCAGGGTTCTGGTTGCCCCCTTCAATCTCAAGGAGGGGATCCTGCGCGAGATCGAGCACACCATCGAGTCGCACTCACCGGACCGGTCGGCCCGGATCCGGATGAAGATGAACGCGCTTCTCGATGCCCCATCGATCCGGGCTCTCTACCGGGCCTCGCAGGCAGGAGTCCGAGTGGAGCTCAACGTGCGCGGGATCTGCGCGCTGCGCCCCGGGATCCCCGGCGTCTCGGACAACATCGAGGTGGTCTCGGTCGTCGGCCGCTTCCTGGAGCATTCGCGGGTCTTCTCGTTCGAGCGGGCCGGGGAGCCAGAACGCGTCTACATCGGGTCGGCTGACCTGATGCCCCGCAACCTCTACAACCGCGTCGAGCTCGTCACCCCGGTCGAGGAGTCCAGGATCCGAGCCGAGGTCCTCGACGCGCTGGATCGGTCACTGGCCGACAACACCAACGCGTGGGTCCTGGGGTCTGACGGAAGCTGGACGCGGCGGCGGCCGGACGACAGACCCCGGAATGTCCAGCGCGAGCTGATCGAGCTCCACGAGAAGCGCGCCGCCGAGTCCCCTCGCTGAGCTCGCTGGAGCTTCTCGCCGGCGACCGCGGTGAGCGTGCCCACTGAGCACACAACCCGGGGTTGGTGGCTCAAGGAGGCGGGGCCCCCCACGGGTCTTCCGACGCTGGAGGGGGACGTGACCGCCGACCTGGTGGTGGTGGGTGGCGGATACACGGGGATGTGGGCGGCGTGGTTCGTCAGCGAGCTCCACCCCGACGCTCGCGTGGTCTTGCTGGAGGCCGACCGCTGCGGTGCCGGGCCGAGCGGGCGAAACGGCGGCTTCGTGAACGCGATGTGGTCCAGCCTTCCGGCGCTTCGAGAGCGCTTCGGCGATTCCGCCGCGCTCCGGCTGATGCGCGCGGCGGAGGGCGCGGTTCAGGGAATCGGGCGGTGGTGCGAAGACCAACGTGTGGACGCCTGGTACCGCCCTGGTGGCTACCTCCAGGTGTCGACCTCTCCGGCGCAGGATGGCTCCTGGCGGGCGGTCGCCGACGCCTGTGCCGAGCTGGGCGTTGCCGGTGCCTGCCGCTCACTTTCGGAGGCCGACGTGCGAGCCCGTTGCGACTCCCCGCTCTTTCGGGCCGGGGCCTTCTTTCCCGCCGCCGCCACGGTTCACCCGGCACGGCTGGCGCTCGGCCTTCGTGCGCGACTTACGGACCGCGGGGTGACCATCCTCGAGCGGTCGCCGGTCCGGCGGGTCGCGGCGAGAGGGAAGGGGACCGAGGCGCAGGCCGATCGGGGCCGCGTGCTCGCCCCTCGAGCCGTGCTCGCCACCGGTGCGGCGCTCGCCGGCTATCGTCCGCTTCGACGGCGGCTCACGGTGACCTCGAGCCACCTGGTCATCACCGAGCCGGTGCCCGACCTGCTCGCGGAGCTCGGCTGGACGGGCGGTGAGTGCATCACCGACTCGCGGGCCTTGATCCACTACTTCCGCACCACGCCCGACGGTCGCATCGCCTTCGGCTGGGGTGGCGGCCGGGTGGCACCGGGCGCACGCTTGAATGGCCGCGCCGAGTTGGACCGCGGCGTTGTCGCCGAGGTTGAGCGTGACTTGGTGCGCTTCTTCCCTTCGCTCCGAGAATGCCGGGTCGAGCACGCCTGGGGCGGCCCGATCGACGTCTCACCGACACACCTGCCTGTGGTCGGCAGCATCGAACGTGACCGTGTCCACTATGCCTTTGGCTACACCGGCAACGGCGTCGCGCCCTCGCGAATCGCAGGCCGCATACTTGCCTCGTTGGCGCTGGACCGCCGCGACGAGATCACCCGCTTGCCGATCGTCGAGCCGCCGCCTGTCCGAGTCCCTCCCGAGCCGCTTCGCTACGTCGGGGGGACGATCGTCCGCGCGGCCCTCCTTCGCCGCGAGCGGCTCGAGGATCAGGGCCGCCGGCCCGGCCCCCTGACGCGCGGGATCGCAGGGCTGCCTGAGCGGATCGGGGTCCGCATCGGGCGCTGACGGATCACTTGCTGAGCGCCAACACAAGCTCGCGGATCGCGGCAGGGTAGCGGTAGCCGATGCCGCCGTGCTTGCCGTCGAACAACTCGAGCGTGTGGGCTGCCCCGAGCTTCTCGAGCTCGTTGGCGAAGGCTTGGGCCCCGAGGTCGAGGAACCACTCGTCGCTGCGACCGGCATCGAGGTAGATGTGGCGCATCGAGCGCAACGCGTCCGCGTGCCCTGGAGCCATTCTCACCGGATCGAGGTCCAGCCACCGCCCCCAGACTCGTCGACTAGTCGCCCGGTCGAGATCTCGAAAGGCAGGAGCGGCTTGCCGGGGCGGTCGGGATCCGGCGAGAAGCAGGCTGCGCATCCGTAGATCATGAGCGGCGTGCCGAACCGGTCCATGTCGAAGCGGTCGGCCTCGGCGAGACGCTCGAAGAAGACCTCGAAGGAGCCGGCGAACTCGTCACGCAGCTTGCGCGCCGTCTGGCGGAAGTCGGGGAGGTACGAGCACTCGAACAACGCGTCCCCGGCGTGCGAGGCGAATGCGCCGAACACGTCGGGGCGCATCATCGGCACCACCATCGCGCCGTACCCTCCCGATGACTTGCCGGCGATGCCGCGGCGATCGCGGTCGGCAGCGGCCGGGTAGCGGTCATCGACGAATGCCACGACCTCGTCGCACAGATAGTCCTGATAGCGGCCGGTCCCGGCGGAGTTCAGGTACTGGGAGCCGCCGTACGAGGTCCAGGCGTCCACGAAGACCACGATCGCGTCGGGGCATTCGCCGGCGGCGAACATGGCGTCGACCCGCTCGAAGACGTTCGGCTCGAAGGGCTCGCGGCGCCACCACGAATCGAGCTGGCCGAAGTACCCCTGGATGACGTAGACGCTCGGCAGCGCCCGCGGGTGATCGGCGTCGACGCCCGGCGGAAGGTAGACGAAAAGCGGGCGCCGCGTAGGGTCTCCAAGCGGGTTGGAGGCGAGCAGCTCCGAGTCGACGAGCAGCCGGTCAAGCGTCCCGGTCAGGGGCCGCTCCCATGGAGGCCCCGGCGAGCCATCGACCGCTCTCAGCGCCAGCTCAATCCCCCTTCGCGTACGGGTACCACCACTCCTTGGGGGCGATCTCGGTCTCGATGTGGACGTGCTTGGTCTCCTGGAACGCCTCCAGGCCCTCGCGCCCGAGCTCGCGCCCCAGGCCAGACTGCTTGAAACCGCCGAATGGGCCCGCGTCGTTGTCGGTGAGCGGGTCGTTGAACCACACCGTGCCCGCCTTGATCTCTCGCAGGCACCGGACCACGTTCTGAAGGTCGCGGGTGTAGACGTTCGCGCCCAGCCCGAAGCGGGTCGAGTTGGCAAGCTCGATCGCCTCGTCCAGCGAGCGCACGGGCACGATCGGGGCGACCGGGCCAAACGTCTCCTCGCGCAGCAGCTCGGTTTCGCGCGGGGCACCCGTGACGACGGCCGGTGAGAAGTAGTGCCCCCGCTCCTGACCGCCCCTGTCGGAGCCGATTACAACGTCGGCGCCCGCTGAGACGGCGGCCTCGATCTGCTCGGTGACCTTTCGGCGCTGCGCCCCGGAGATCATTGGCCCGACGTCCGTGGCCGGATCCATCGGGTCGCCGACCCGCAGCCCCCCGGTGTAGTCGACGAATGCCTGTAGGTAGTCGTCGTAGACGTCCTCCATCACGTAGAAGCGCTCGGCGGAGGTGCACACCTGTCCCGCGTTCAGGAACGCCGCCCAGGCGCCCCCCTTGGCCGCGACGTCGATCCGCTCGGCAACGTCGGAGCAGACGATGAACGGGTCCTTGCCGCCCATCTCGAGGTTGATCCGCCCGATCCGCTCGGCGCAGGTGGCGGCGATTCGCTTGCCGGTCTCGACCGACCCTGTGAATGCGACGCAATCCACGCCGGCATCGGCGACGATCCGCCCCCCGACGTCTCCGCCACCGGCGAGCAGGTTGACTGCGCCGGCCGGGAGGTGCTCGAGACAAGGCGCCAGGGCCAAGGTGGAGAGCGGCGTCAGCTCGGAGGGCTTGCAGACCGTGGTGTTGCCGGCGGCCAGGGCCGGGGCGAGCTTCCAGGCCAGCAGGAGCAGCGGATAGTTCCAGGGCACGATGCAGGCGACCACCCCGATCGGCTCCTTCATCACCAGGGCGAGCTGGGTAGCCTCGATCGACGGAATCACCCTGCCGGCCGAGTCGCGGCCGATCTCCGCGTAGTAGTCGAAGGCCGCGGCGGTCCAGCCGACCTCGTCCGAGTTCTCCACGAGCGGCTTGCCGCCCTCCACCGTCATCAGCTCGGCGAGCTCCTCTGCGTGGGCACGGAGCCGGGTGGCGACCTCGTGCAACAGCTCCGCCCGCTCGACCGCGGGGGTTCGCTCCCAGCCGCGTTGCGCGTCACGCGCGGCGGCGATCGTCGCCACGACCTGCTCGTCCGAAGGCGTAGCGACGGTTGTGATCGTCTCCTCGGTGGCGGGATTCTCGACCGCAAGCGGCTCGCCTTGGCCAGCGACCGCCTGTCCGCCGATCCATAGCCTCGTGTCCGGCTCCTGCACGGTCCGATCCTAGTCGGCCTGCCATGAGAGACTTCCGCCGATGGCCGAAGAATGGCGCGTTGAAGTCGATCTCGAGGACGAGCAGCATGGCCTGACGCTCTCCGAGCGGCTGCGCACGCTCGACCTGGACGACGAGGCCCGGAAGCGGCTCGGGGATCGAGTGATCGTCACCCGCGACGGGGCGCGGATGTTCCTGTACGCCGCGACGGAGGACCAGGCGCGAGAGGCCGAGCGGGTGGCAGGTGACCTGGTCGCCGCCGAGGGGTTGAGCGCGCAGATCGCGCTGACCCGGTGGCATCCCGACCAGGAGGCGTGGAAGGACCCCTCCGTGCCGCTTCCCGACACGGACGAGGAGAGAGCGGCCGAGCGGCAACGCCACGAGCTCGCGGAGGAGCGCGCGGGCCGAGAAGAGTGGGAGGTTCGAGTCGACCTATCCTCGCTTCGGAACACGGTCGACCTCGCGAAGCGGCTCCAGGACGAGGGACTCGACGTGCACCGCCGCTGGAGGCACCTGCTGGCCGGTGCGCCGACCGAGAAGCAGGCGGCGGAGCTGGCCGACCGGATTCGTTCGCTGAGCCCCGCAGACGCGCAGGTGCACGTAGAGCACGCGCCGGGCGGGCCGCACCCGGTCTTCCTCTACATCGAGTCCCACAAGCCCGGGATCGCCCGCGACCTAGGTTTGTAGCCGCGCTCAGGCTGGTACGCGTGCGGGTCCGCCCACCAGCTCCGTCTGCTCGGGCTCGGGTTTGACCGCCGCCATCCGCTCCGCGCGGCGCTGCTGCCAGACCACCAGCAGGATCGCCACCGCGGTGACCATGAAGAGCATCGTGGCGATCGCGTTGACCTGTACGGGGATACCGCGCAGAGCGACGCCGAATACGTAAAGGGGGAAGGTCACCGTGGTCCCGGAGTTGAAGTTCGAGATCACGAAGTCGTCGATCGAGAGCGCGAAGGCGAGCAGGGCGGCGGCAAAGACCCCCGGCAGGATCAATGGCAGCGTCACGTAACGGAAGGTCTGGACGGGAGTTGCCCCGAGGTCACGGGCCGCCTCCTCGAGACTGCGGTCGAACCCGATCAGGCGCGATCGCACGACGACCACGACGAAGCTGATGCAGAACATCACGTGCGCGATCAACAGGGTGGTGAACCCAAGCGGCGCCGAATAGAAGATGAACAGCGACAGCAGCGAGGCACCCATCACGATCTCCGGGGTAGCCATCGGAAGGATGATCAGGAGGTTCGCTCCCCGCCGGCCGAAGAAGTCGTAGCGGACGAGGGCCAGCGCCATGAGCGTCCCGATCGCCGTCGAGATCAGGGTCGCGAGCACCGCCAGCTCCAGCGAGGTTCGGAGGGCATCGTTGAGCTCCTGAATGGCGAAGGCGTGCTGCCAGTATTCGAGCGTGAAGCCGTTGTTGATGGCGAAGTTGAGCTTGTCCTTCGGTGTCTCCGCGAAGGAGAAGACCGCGATCACCCCGATCGGAATCAGCATGTAGAGGACGGCCAGGCCTGCGTAGATGCGCAACGCGTTTCGCCGCAGCCAGCGCATCAGGCGCGTTTTTCCTCCTCGCCCATGAACGCCTCGGTGCCCGCGAGGCGGATGTAGACCACGACGACCGCGAGGATCAGGGCCATCATCAGGAAGGAGAGGGCCGCAGCCTCGGGATAGTCGCGCTCGACCAGAAACAGCGATTGGATCTTGTTTCCGATCATGTTTTGGTGCGTCCCGCCGAGGATGGTGGCATTGACGTAGTCGCCGAAGGCGGGAATGAAGGTGAGCAGGACGCCGGCGACGATCCCCGGCGCGGTCATCGGCAGCGTTACGCGCAGGAATGCCTGGGTCGAGGAGGCGTAGAGGTCCCTCGCGGCCTCGATCAGGCGCAGATCCAGCCGCTCGATGCTGGCGTAGATCGGGAGGATCATGAAGGGCAGGAAGTTGTAGGTGAGGCCGGCGATCACGGCCCCCGACGTGGCGAGCACACGTCCGTCGTCGGGTAGCAGGTGCACGTACTGGAGCACGTCGATGACCGGGCTCTGGTCGGCGAGGATCGTCTTCCAGGCGATCGTCCGGATCAGGTAGGTGGTGAAGAACGGGGCGATCACCGCGAACAGGAGCAGCAGCCGCCAGCGACTCGACTGCTGGGCGATGGCGTAGGCGAGCGGGTAGGAGATCAGCAGCGCCAGGATCGTCGCGGCGCCCGCGTAGTAGAACGAGCGGACGATCTGCTCGCTGTTACCCGAGAGCGAATCGGGGAAGTTCGACCACTCCCAGGTGAAGGTGAAGCCTCCCGTGAGAAGCGAGCCAGATTCGAGCGCCTGCTGCGCCATGAACCCCATTGGGATGACGAAGAAGAGGAGCAGCCATAGGGCTCCGGGCGCGAGCAGCCAGTAGGGAATCAGCCGGCGGCGGATGGTCATCCGCGCACGTTCACAGGCGCCTCAACACCCGCCGCCGGCACCCTCGATCACCCGGTGACCACGTCCTGGAACTGCTCCGTGATCTTTTGCTGCTCCTCCGCGTCTCCGGGCGGATTCGGGTCCTCCGAACAGCCCCGCGTGAAGGAGGGCGGCGGGAAGATCAGCGGGTCGTTGGCAAGTTCCGGATCCTTCTTGGCGAGAATCTCCTTCACTCCGTCGACCGGCGTCACGTAGTTGACGTAGGCCGCGATGTCGGCCTGCACTTCGGGCCGGTAGACGAAGTTCATGAACGCCAGCGCGGCAGCGGTGTTCGGGGCGCCAACAGGGATCACCATCTGGTCGAAGAAGGTGTCGCAGCCGTCTGTGGGCTTCCGCCACTCGACGTCATCGCGGCCGATCAGGGACGCGTCCCCCGACCAGCCGATCGAAGCGATCGCGTTTCCGGAGGTCAGGTCCTCCGTGTAGCTGTTGTCGGTGAAGCGGCGAATCTGGCCCGAGTCGGCTTGCTGCTTGAGGAAGTCGATCGCCTTCTCCCAGTCCTCCGTGGTGAAGTTCTGGGGATCGGCCCCCTGCATCTGCATGATCAGCGGAACGGTGTCGCGCATCTCGTCGAGAACGGTGATCCTGCCCTTGTACTTGGGATCGAAGAGGTCCTTGAGCGAGCGGATCTCCGGCGCCTCCGACGTGTTCACCCAGATCCCTGTGAGGCCTCCCTGCCACGGGATCGAGAACTTGCGGCCGGGGTCCGTTTCGTCGTCCACGAATTGGGGATTGATGTTCTGGAACACGGTCTTCAGGTCGGCGTGGTCGATCTGCTCGAGGTAGCCGAGGTCGTACATCTGCTTCGCCAGCCAGTTGGTGACGACGAAGAGGCTGCGGCCGCCGGAGTCGCCGCGTTCAAGCTGCGGCTGCAGCTTGCCGAAGAACTGGGTGTTCCCGGTGACGTCCTCGATGTAGGTGGTGTCGACGCCGTAGGTCTTCTCGAATTCGGCCGCCGTGCCGTCCTTGCCAGGGTCGATGTAGCCCGGCCAGTTGGAGATCGTCACCTCGCCGGACGGCTTGCCGCCCTGGGCGACCTGGACCTCTCCGCCGCCGTTGCCGCTGTCGCCGCCGCAGGCGGCGACCAGCACCGCCGCCGCCAGCGTCAGGGCCGTCGCGACCAGGATCCGCAATCTTTGGCTTGTCGTCACTGTTCTTCTCCTTGTGGCTTTGTCAAGTTCGTGCCGGCGCCTCCTGCGCGGCCGCTTGCGACCCGTCCGCGGACTCTCGCACCAGGTGCATGTGGTCCGGATGCCAGCTCAGCTTCACCCGCGAGCCGCCTCCCGGTAGCCGCTGGCGCTCGGCCTCGCTCGCGTTGGGATGCAAGACGGTCATTCGCACGTCGCCGCCGATCGCGACCACGATCTGGGTCGAGGTGCCCAGGTACACGGAGCTCTCCACTGTGCCCTCCACGCTCGGCAGGGCTCCGTCGCCGGCTTGGTCGATCCGGTTGATGTGGAGCTTCTCCGGGCGGACCACGGCCTGGCAGCGCTCCCCGGGGCGGAACCCGTTCTGAGCCGCGGGCACGGTCGGCCCGTTGTCGAGCTGCACCCCGTCCGCCTTCACCGTGGCGGGCATCAGGTTGGAGACGCCGATGAAGCCCGCCACGAACGTGGTCTCCGGCCGCTCGTAGACCTCCTCGGGATTGGCGACCTGCTCGACCCGGCCGGAGTTCATGACCGCGATCCGGTCGGACATCGTCAGCGCTTCCTCCTGATCATGGGTCACGTACACGAAGGTGATCCCGACGTCCCGCTGGATCCGCTTCAGCTCGATCTGGAGGCCTTTGCGGAGCTTCAGGTCGAGTGCGCCGAGGGGCTCGTCGAGCAACAGGACCTTCGGCAGGTTCACTAGGGCCCGAGCAAGGGCTACCCGCTGCTGCTGTCCGCCGGAAAGCTGGTTCGGCCTCCGATTGATCTCCGCCGCCAGGCCCACGCGTTCGAGCTCGGCCTTGACCCGTTGCTTGGTGTCGGGCTTCGGCACCTTCTTCCGGCGAAGGCCGAAGGCGACGTTCTCGCCGACGCTCAGGTGGGGAAACAGCGCGTAGCTCTGAAAGACAGTGTTCGTGGGTCGCTTGTGGGAGGGAAGCCCGGCGACGTCCTGGCCCTCGATCAGGACGCGTCCCGCGGTCGGTTCCTCGAAGCCGGCGACCATGCGCAGGGTGGTGGTCTTGCCACATCCGCTTGGGCCGAGCAAGGTGAAGAACTGGCCCCTTCCGATGTCCAGGTCCAGACCGCGCACCGCGATCAGGTCGCCGAAGTGCTTGCTCACGCGGTCCAGGCGAACCGACGGCTCAACGTCGTTCGAGCGTGTCTCCGCGCTCGCGGTGCCACTCTCGGTGGCCCGTTCCAAAGCTGTGGTCTCTCCTCCTAGGCTTGCTGCCGGGTGCGCGGCTGTTGCCGCATGGTCAGTATGACGAGCGGCCTTCCTCCGCTCTGTCTAAGTATTGCCCGCGCGGATAGCGGCGCAATCGCCAGAACTCACCAAATGTGGGAGGGTTTTTACGCCGTTCCGTACAAGACCGCCCTCCCGCAGGTCTTACAGCCGGACGATCAGGACCGGTGTCTCCGCGATGTGCACGAGCGTGTGCGCCGTCGAGCCGAGCATCGCACCCCTGAGCGTGGACTCACCGTGGGTGCCGACGACGATCATCCGCGCCTTGCGCTGTGCGGCCAGATCGCTCAAGGCCTCAGCGCCCTTCTCCGGCACCAGCACGACCTCGCTATCGACCCCCGCCGCGCGCGCGGTTTCGGTGGCCTCGGCAGTTACCTTCTCCGCGTGCTCTTTGATCGCGTCCCGTTGCGCGGTCATCGCGCCACCTTCGTAGCCCCGTGCCGCGTAACCGAACACGATCACGACGCTGTCGGCCAGCTCCTTGGCGAGGCCGATGGCTTGTTCGAGCGCAGCCTTCGCGGAGTTGCTGCCGTCGTAGCCGACCACGATCCCGCTCATCTCGCCCCTCTTCTTCGGAGCCGGTTGAGGGCCTTCATTCCGGGGCCACGGTGGTTGTCGCCGGCTTGCCGGGCGGACGTTCCAGGAACCCGGGCGGCGCGGTCTCCAGTTTTCTCTTGAAGAACTTCGGATAGACGATGTTCGCGATCACCAGCAGCACGACTCCGACGAGGAGCAGCCCCACTCCGATCGCCACCGCCGCCCCGACGCCCAAGAAGCCCCCGGAGTACGCGGAGTCCACGGGTTTGTTGTCGATGAACGCCTTGACGAAGATGTAGGTCAGCATCGCGCCTCCCAGGAAGGGCACCACGCCGGCCATGAAGAAGTTCTTGAAGCTCCGAGTGAGCTCCCTCCGGTAGTAGAACGCACAGGCGAAGCCCGTGAGGCCGTAGTAGAAGGCGATCTGGAACCCGAGGCCAGTGATCGAGTCGGAGAGCACGTTCTGGCTCACGTTGATGATGATCAGCGTCCAGATCAGCGACACCACCCCCATCAGGATGGTCGAGACGTGGGGCGTCAGGTAGCGCGGGTGGATGTTGCCGAACGCCTTCGGCAGCGCCCCCCAACGCGCCATGGAAAGCGTGGTTCGCGCGGTTGGCAAGATCGTTGTCTGGGTCGAGGCCGAGGCTGAAGTGAGGACCGCGATGATCAGCAGCTTGTCGAGCGGCGACCCGAACACATGCTCGCCGAGCGCGCTGAGGACGTCATTCTTGTTCGAGCGCAGGAAGTCGACCCCCGCGTAGGACTGCGCGGCAACCGTGACGGTCAGGTAGATCAGCACCAGCAGGACCGTGCTCATCACCGCCGCCTTGCCCGGCCCGGTCGAGGAATTCTCGGACTCCTCGTTGACGCAGACGCCGCTGTCCCAGCCCCAGTAGATGAACACGCCGAGCAGGACCCCCTCCACCAGCGCGGTCGTCCCGCCGTGGAGGGTGAAGGGGTTGAACCAGTCGGCATGGATGTAGACGCTGTTCAGCGGGTCGCCGGGCTGGTCGCCGAAATAGACCTTGAACAGGGCCACGGCCGCGAATGCGGCGAGGGTGAGGATCTCGGCGCCGAGCAGGAATACCTGCGTTCGGGCGGAGAGTTCGATCCCGATCGTGCAGATGGCGGTCATCACCGCGATCCAGATTGCGGCGGCGATGCTGACGGCGAGCAGCGAGTCAGCGGCGCTTTGCCAGTCGAAGAGCAGGAAGGTGTAGGTGCCGGCGATGTAGGCGAGCGCGGCCATCACGACGACGTCGGCGGCGACGATCGCCCATCCGGTCAGCCACCCGAGCCGCGGTCCCATGGCCCGGGTCACCCAGGCGAAGCTGGTGCCCGCGTCGGGGTCGGCCCTGTTCAGGTAGTTGTAGGCCGACGCGATCAGCAGCATCGGGATGAACGAGAGGATCATGATGATCGGCGCGTGGAAGCCGATGCCGCCCACGGCGACTACGAAGCCGAGAGTTGCCGCAAGGCTGTAGCCGGGCGCGGTAGAGGCGACGCCGATGACCAGGTTGCTCGCGTAGCCGATCGCGTTGGGCTTGAGACCCTTCTCGCCGGCCCCTGCGCCGGTCGGAAGGGTTTCCGCCGGTACCGCTGCGCTCTCCATGCTGCGCCTCCTCCGTGTCACAGCCCGGGCCGGGCTAGGCACCATTCAGCGTACGGCGCCGCGCGGACGTCTGCAAGGGCCCGGTAGTCAAAACACTTACCAACTCCCTTAGACGTATCGTCCAACTCAGACACGCATAATTGACCGTGGC
Source organism: Solirubrobacterales bacterium (assembly GCA_035573435.1). GTDB lineage: Bacteria > Actinomycetota > Thermoleophilia > Solirubrobacterales > 70-9 > AC-56. Next base: position 689 of record DATMZR010000026.1, on the reverse strand, counting down.
TCGGGTTGCGCTTCAGCCCATTTGGCTATACCGTTTGTCCAAGCTGTAGGGAGCCGAAAGGAGAGCAATGGCGACCACCGGAACGCGGCCCGCGCCGACCGAGGCGGGCCTCCAGGAACTCGCCAAACGCCACCTGTGGATGCACTTCACGCGCCACGGGGCCTTCGACGGAGCGGAGGTCCCGATCATCGTCCGCGGCGAGGGCGCCTACGTCTGGGACGAGCACGGAAACCGCTACCTCGACGGCCTCTCCGCGCTCTTCTGCGTCAACGCCGGGCACGGGCGCACGGAACTGGGCGAGGCGGCGGCGCGGCAGGTCGAGGAGCTCGACTTCTACACGATCTGGAGCTACGCGCATCCGCGGGCGATCGAGCTCGCGACTCGAATCGCGTCGCTGGCCCCCGGTGACCTGAACCGCGTCTTCTTCACCTCCGGCGGATCCGAGGCGGTGGAGTCGGCGATCAAGCTCGCGCGCGCCTACCACCAGCGGACCGGGAATCCACGGAAGACGAAGTTCATCACCCGCGAGATCGCCTACCACGGCACCACCCTCGGGGCGCTGGCCGCCACCGGCATCTCGGAACTGCGCCATGAATTCGAGCCGCTCGTACCGGGCGGACTCCAGGTGCCGAACACCAACAGCTATCACTGGCCGCCCGGCCGCGACCCGCTGTGGGCTGCGGACAAGA
>DATMZR010000025.1 GCA_035573435.1 Solirubrobacterales bacterium | reverse complement strand
GGTCCAGTACAGCTGGGCGGCCTGGTCGTTCGTGTAGATGCCCTCTCCCAGAGGGCCTTGGCGCTCGTTGACGACGAACGGCAGCGAGGCCGCCGCCGCGACCAGGAGGATCACCGCCAAAGGGGCGCCCGGAGCCGTTCTGGGCCGGGTTTCCCAGGTGCGCCAGAGCTGGAAAAGCGAGGCTCCGACCGCCACCCCGATCAGGACTGCCACCGTCACGGCCCGGCCGGGAAGCCGGATCAGGAGAGGAGCGGCGATCGTCAGCGCAGCGAAGCCCACGGCGCCTGCCAGCCAGGTCGCCTCGGTGCGTCCCAACAGGTGCAGCAGTGCCCGGCCGACGACCAGCGAGGCGAGCAGGATCGCGGCCGCCGACGCGTAGACGCTGAGCATCGCGGCAGCGTACCTGGGCACGTCGGCGGCCCGGCGGGGGTGTGGACGTTCTCCGATCAGGCAATAGGCAAACCCCAAAACCAGTCAATAAGGGGGCATCCCCAAGCCACCACTCCGGTCGCTGGCGCGTTTATGGCGGTATGCGCCACAAACCCGCCATTCACCCCCTCTCGGTGCCTGTTCGGGGGCACCGAGCGTGTTCGGAGCAATCAGTCGTTTTTTGACGGCGTGCCACTCAGGTTCGGCACGCTGTGGAGCTGGGCTTCCGTGAGCGGTCGCTGGCCCGTGCAGCCGGCGGGGTCCAGCGGCCCGCGAAGCTCGAACACCCTCACCGGGCCGTCGCGCAGGACGACCCGGGCGTTGGGGTCGGACTCGGTCCAGCGCCCCTCGGGCGAGTTGCGCATCGTGCCCGGCAGATAGGGGTCGAAGGTGGTGACGACGTGCGTGTAGCCGCCCGCGTTGATGGCGCTGCGCCACTCGCGGCAATTCGGGATTCGCAGGTAGGCGTCGTGCGGGCCGCGGAGGCCGAGCCACTGCACCCGGTTCGAGAGGTCGGTGCCGTAGAAGGGGTACTGCGTGAACACCCCGCGAATGCCCCCGATGGCGATCCGGGCGTCGCGCACGTCCCGGGACCAGCGCAGCGCGCCTGCGAGGTCCTGGACCCGGCCGGTGTCCTCGTATCGGTGGGTGAGGTAGTGGTGCTGTTCCGCGTAGCCCGCGGCGACGGCGGCCACAAGTGCGGCGACGGCCACACTCGCCCGGATGCGCCTGGGGATGGGGGGCGCGAGCGTCCCGCGTGAGCGCAGGATCCAGACGACCACCGCAGCGCCGATCACCAGCGCAGCGGCGGCCACGGCGCCCTTGGTGTGGCCCTGGTCCCACTGCACCAGCGAGCCGACCGTGAAGGCGAGCAGAACGGTGAGCCCGGCTAGGACAGCCGCCCGCCGCCGCGGCGTCGCGCGGAGCGCGGGCAGACAGGGCAGGATCGCCAGGCCAATCGCGACGGCTGGAGCCAGGTAGCGAACGTTCCACACGAACGAGATCGGCTCCCCCTCCTCGCCGGCGGCGGTGAGCGGCGTGAACAGGTAGGCGATCGCGGTCACCGCCACGACGCCGCCCAGCGCGCGCAGGATCGGCTCGCGCCCGCGCCAGACGGCCAGCACACAGACCACCACCATCGCCACCAGGGTCAGCGGCCAGAGGGTCCCGAACGAGTCGTTCAAGCCGGGTGCGAACCAGTGCCGCCACACGTCCGTGTCGTTCCAGTAGTGGACGACGGCGAAGTCGGGCCGAAGCTGGAAGTCGCGGTCCGGGGCGGGCAGCGAGATCGGGCCCAGCGAGCCTATGTAGGGGATCGGGTTGCCGACCGCGATCAGGTTGCGCACGTACCAATAGCCCCCGGCAGCCAGCATCGGGATGCCCCAGAACGCGGCGGCGCGAAGGCGCGTACTCCGCTGGGCGATGACGACGACGGCAATCGTGAGCGCCGCGACCGGCGCCAGGAAGGAGAGCTTCGTCCCCGCCGCCAGCCCGGCCGCGATCCCGGCCACGGCGAGCACCGCGGGAGCGATCGTACGCCCGGAGTCGGGGCCCCTGGCCGACGCGTACCCGTTGACCAAGAGCGCCACGGCGGCGAGGAGGAAGGCGAGGCCCGTGATGTCGTTGAGCGCCTCGCCGGCCTGGAACTCGACGAGGCTCTGCGAGCCGAGCGCCAGCGAGGCGCCGATCAGGGCCTGCGGCGCAAAGCCGTAAGGCCGGCCGATGCACCAGGCCGCGAGCAGGGCCGCCGAAAGCCAGCCCAGGTTGAGCAGCGGCGAGACGCTGTCGCGGTCCGTGAACAGGATCGGGACGGCGTGCAGGACCTCGGAGTTCGCGGGATAGAACGAGGCCAGGAAGATCGGGTCGAAGAACTCGATGTGGCCCAGATAGCCCGTCTGCACGAACCGGGCCGCGAGCGGCATGTGGTACCAGAGGCTGTCGGCGCGATCCATGCCCGCCGCCAGCGTCCCCAGGGTCGGCACCATCCAGGCGGCGGCGAGGGCCGCACACGTCAGCACCGCGACCGCGCGGGCGAGGCCCCAGGTGGGGGGCGCCGGTGGCCCGGTGGCCGACCGCGCGGGCCTCGAGTCAGCCAGCCTGGTGGCCACCAGGCCGGCGGCCAGGCCCGTCACCACGAGGGCGCCGAGCACGATGCCCTCCTTGAATCCGCCGAACGTCCCCACCGCTTCGCAGACCCAGATCAGGCCCGCCACCCCCAGCACTCCCTCCGCCAGCCGTGCCGGCGCCCCGGACCAGCCCGGCAGGAGCAGGGCGCGCACGCGGTAGGCGCCGAAGGCGAGCGCCGCCAGCACCACGGCCAGCTCGAGGACGCCGCCCACATACGCACCGACGGTGAGCGTGCGGTCGCCCGTCGGCGCGATGACGAACGCGACGCTCACGGTGTTGAGCGCGGAGTCGCCGGAGTTATTTGTCCAGGCCGCGGATCACGTAGGCACGCTCGCCGTTTGTGACCATGCCCAGCTTGCGCGCCGCCCGGACGGCGGCCTTGGAGTCGTCGAGGGCGGCCGCCTTGGCGGCCAGACGCTCGTGCTCCTTTCGCAGCTCGACCAGCTCGCTGCGCTGAGCGCGCGAGTCTCGCCAGGCATCGATGAAGTTGACCGCCGGATTCACGTAGGAGAACAGGATCACGAACAGCACGATCACCAGAACGACGCGGCCCAGCTTGTCCCAGTGAATGCGGCTCGCCGGCCGTCCGCGGGCCTGCCGGCGTGGTGCCACCCGATAGGCGCGAGCGCTCACGCTCCATGGTTCGGCGCCCGGGCTCTACCTTCCTGCTGCAAACGCTCGAAAGGCGCTGATCCCCGGATATGAGGCTCGCTCGCCGAGCTCCTCCTCGATCCGCAAGAGCTGGTTGTACTTCGCCACCCGATCGGAGCGTGAGGGAGCTCCCGTCTTGATCTGGCCGCTGCCGGTGGCAACCGCCAGATCGGCGATCGTCGTGTCCTCGGTCTCGCCCGAGCGGTGGGAGATCACCGCGGTATAGCCGGCCTCGTGGGCGATCCCGATCGTCTCCAGAGTCTCGGTCAGGGTGCCGATCTGGTTCAGCTTCACGAGGATGGAGTTCGCGACGCCACGCTCGATGCCGAGCCGCAGACGCTCGGGATTGGTTACGAACAGGTCGTCGCCCACGAGCTGCACCCGCTCGCCGAGCCGCTCGGTGAGCGCCTTCCAGCCGTCCCAGTCCTCCTCGTCCATCCCGTCCTCGAGCGAGACCACCGGATATCGATCGCATATGTCCATCCAGTAGTCCGCCAGGTCGGCGGACGGCAGCGACCGGCCCTCGTGCCGGAGCGCGTAGGCGCCGTCGCCGTACAGCTCGCTCGTCGCCGGATCGAGGGCGATGAAGACGTCCTTGGCCGCCTCATAGCCCGCCGCCTCGATGCCGGCCACGAGGGCCTCGAGGGCCGCCTCGTTGGAGTCCAGGTCGGGGGCGAACCCGCCTTCGTCGCCGACCGTCGTCCCCAGGCCACGCTGCTTCAGGATGCCCTTGAGAGCGTGAAAGACCTCGGCTCCGACCCGCACCGCCTCGGAGAAGCTCCGGGCGCCGGCGGGGACCACCATGAATTCCTGAAAGTCGACCTTGTTGTCGGCGTGGGCGCCCCCGTTCAGCACGTTCATCATCGGAACAGGCAGCACGGTGGCGCCGGCGCCCCCCAGGAAGCGATACAGGGGCTCGCCGGCCTCCACGGCGGCGGCGCGGGCCACCGCAAGCGAGACCCCCAGGATCGCGTTCGCGCCAAGCCGCGATTTCCCCGGCGTGCCGTCCAGGTCAATCAGAGTGCGGTCGATGGCGCCCTGCTCAGTGGCGCGAGCGCCCACCAGAGCATCGGCGATGTCCCGGTTGACGTTGGAGACGGCCTGCTCAACCCCCTTGCCGTTCCAGGCCTCGCCGCCGTCGCGAAGCTCGGTGGCCTCGAACTCGCCGGTGGAGGCGCCGGAGGGGACCGCGGCGCGCCCCGTCGCGTTCGAGTCGAGCGTCACCTCGACCTCGACCGTCGGGTTTCCCCGCGAGTCGAGGATCTGGCGTGCGTGGATGCGCTCGATGGTGGGCATCTGGGCCGCGACAGTTTGCCAGGGACTAATTGCCCTCCACGCGCTCGCGGAAGCGGTTCGCCGAAGCGCGAAGGGCCAGCTCGGGGTCAACGCGCAGGCGGCGCGCGAGATCGACAAGCGCGAACAGCGCCTCTCCTATCCAGCGCTCGGCTGCGTCGCGGGCAACCGGGTCGCCGATCCGTTCCTCGGGCTCGGCGCCCTCCAGGCCCGCCGAGTGGGCTCTCCGCTGGAGCTTGCGCGCGTAAAGCAGCGCGGGCAGGTTCTCGGGCACGTTGCCGAACGGCTCCCCCGCCCCGTTGCCCTCCTCCTCGCGCTTGATGCGGTCCCAGTTCCGCAACACCTCGCCCGCGGTTTGTGCCTCCGCTTCCCCGAAGACATGGGGGTGGCGGCGGATCAGCTTCTGGACGGTTCCCTCGGCGACCTGGGCCAGGTTTCCCGCGCCGCGTTCCTCGAGCAGCAGGGCCAGGAAGTAGACCTGGAACAGGACGTCGCCGAGCTCATCGACGAGCTTCGCGTCGTCGCCGCTGCCCGCGGCGTCGGCCAGCTCGTAGGCCTCCTCGACGGTGTGCGGGACGATCGAGCGCTCGTCCTGGTCCCGGTCCCAGGGGCACTCGCGCCGCAGCCGGCGGGTGATCTCGTCGAGGCCGCGGAGCGCGTCGAGCGCGGCTCTATCCACCCGGCGCGGGCACCGGCGCTCCGCCCTGCGGGATCGGCGCTCCGCCCGGTGGAATCACGCCGGGCTGCGCTGCCGCGACCTGGTTGATGGGCCCCTGCGGCAGAACGGTGGGCGCCTGGCCGGGGAACACCGTCGTCTGCCCCGGCGAAACAACTGGCCTCGCAAGGACGGGGGCGGCGCCCGGGATCGTCTGGACCGGGGGCGTGAAGTTGTCGCAGCGGTCGACCACGTACCCGTCGGCGCAGAAGGTCCGCGACCTCCACTTCTCCAGGAAGTCCGTCTGGAACTCCTGCGCGACCTGCTGCTGCTTGCCCGACCTGAGCTGGTCCTCGATCTGCTTGCTGACCTGGTCGAGCGGTGTCGTCTGCGCGGGGGTGATCTTCTCGACCTGGATCAGGTAGTAGTCCGTCTGGCCCTTGAACGGCCCGACGAGCTCCCCCTCGGGGGCGGCGAAGAGCTGCTGCTCGAGGGCAGGTTCGCTCTGTCCCGCAGTCACGCCCGTGATCAAACCGCCCTTGTCCTTGGTCGCGTCCTCGGTGGAATAGCGCGCCGCCACCTTCTTCCAGCTCGCCGCCGAGTCGTCCTGTTCCAGCAGCGTCTTTGCCTGTTCCACCTGCGCCTGGTCCTTGTTGACGATCCGGCGGATGGTGAGCGACTCCGGCTGCTGGAACTGAGTCTTGTTCACGTTGTAGTAGTCCTCGATTTCGGACTGCGAGACCGGCTGCTCCCCGCCGAGGACCTGTTTTTGGACCTCGTCGCCCAGCAGCTGAAGCTCAACCCGGGCCCGCGCCTGCTCGGGCGTGAAGTGATTCTGCTTCAGGAAGGTCTCAAACTGCTTTTGGCCGCCGAAGTCCTGCTTGATGATCTGATCCAGGCGGTTCGAGATCTCGCTCTCTGAGAAGCTGATGCCGCGGTCGGCGGCCTCGCCCCGCACCCAGCGACCCAGGAGCAGGTCCGCCATCGTCGCGTCGCGCAGGTCGCCGTAGGAAGGGTCGTCCGGCGGCGGGATCTTCTTGACTCCCTGCTGGGCGGCAATCTGCTGCAGCGCGGAGTCGTACTCCTCCTGGGTGATGTCTCCATTCGAGACATCCTCGACCGTCGCTACGTCGCCCGAGGGGACGCTTGGATTGCCGATGCCCTGGGCGATCGCCACGATCACGAAGAGCACGACCACGACCGCGCCAAAGACCGCAGCCGCCACGATTCGCCTGTCCTTGGGGATGGGCACGAGGCGGGAGCATAACGGGCCTGACTTACGGCTCTCTAAGTCGTAGCTACCGCGACTTCGTCGCTAGCACGGGCCAGGGCCTCGGTGAGACCGAGCACCGCAGTCAGACGCGCGCCGGGATCGTCGGGGACGCGCACCGACACGGTCTTGACCCGCGATTCGTACATCGCCTCCGGGATCCGTTCCCGCAGCCGCCCCACCGCCGCGGCGTCCAGCTCGAGGGGCGACACCGATAGCCGCTCGCCGCGGAACTCCACCGCACGGGCGCCCAGGCTGCTCAGCTCGATCCGCGCGCGCTGGAGCTCGAACAGGCTCTCCACCGGCTGCGGTGGCGGGCCGAAGCGGTCGCGGAGCTCGTCGCGCAGGGCGCGCAGCTGGCCCGGCTCGCGGGCACCCGCGAGCCGCCGGTGAACGTCGATCTTGGCGGCCTCGAAGGGGATGTAGTCGGCGGGCAGGTAGGCGTCCACCTCGACATCCAGCCGGAGCTGGGCCTCTGGGGCGCCGGCGCCGTCGCCGGAGCGAAGCTCCGCGACCGCGTCGTCGAGCAGCGAGACGTAAAGCTCGAATCCGACCGCCGCCACGTGGCCCGACTGCTCCTCGCCCAGCAGGTCACCGGCGCCGCGCAGCTCCAGGTCGCGCATGGAGATTGCGAATCCGGATCCGAGCTCGGTGTGGTCCGACAGCGTCGCCAGGCGCGCCGAGGCCTCGGAACTGAGCCCCTCGTCCGAGGGATACAGCAGGTACGCGTAGGCGCGCTCACGGGACCGCCCCACGCGCCCACGAATCTGGTAGGCCTGGGCCAGTCCCAGCTCGTCGGCCCGTTCGACGATCAGCGTGTTCGCCTGCGGGATGTCCAGTCCCGACTCGATGATCGTCGTCGCCACCAGGCAGTCGGCCTCCCCGCGCAGGAACTCGAGCATGGTTCGCTCGAGGTCTGCCTCCTCCATCTGGCCGTGGGCCTCGGCGAAGCGGACGCCGGGGCAAAGCATGCGAAGGCGCTCAGCGACCTCGTGCAGGCTCTCGATTCTGTTGTGGAGGAAGAAGGTCTGGCCACCGCGGTTGGACTCGCGCTGGATCGCCCTCCGCACCAGCTCTTCGTCGTAGGGGCCCACGTACGTGCGAATCGGCCGCCGCCCCTCCGGCGGGGTCTCGATCACGGAGATGTCGCGCACGCCCGCCAGGCTCATCTGCAAGGTGCGGGGGATGGGCGTCGCCGACATCGAGAGCACGTCCACCTTGAGCTTCAGCTGGCGCAGGAGCTCCTTCTGACGGACCCCGAAGCGCTGCTCCTCGTCGAGGATCAATAGCCCGAGCTCCGCCGCGCGCACGTCGCGCGACAGCAGCCGGTGGGTGCCGACCAGGATGTCCACCTTGCCCTCCGCGAAGCCCGCCAGCGTGGCCCGAATGTCGGCCGGCTTGCGCAGGCGCGAGACCATCTCGACCTCGATCGGGAACTCCGCCAGGCGCTCGCGGAAGGTGCCCAGATGCTGCTGAGCGAGGATCGTCGTGGGCACGAGCATCATCACCTGCTTGCCGTCCGACACGGCCTTCTGGGCGGCGCGCAGCGCCACCTCGGTCTTGCCGTAGCCGACGTCGCCGCAGATCAGCCTGTCCATCGGGCGCTCCGACTCCAGGTCCGCCTTCACGGCCTCGATGGCCTCGAGCTGGTCGGCCGTCTCCCGATACGGAAAGGAGCGCTCAAGGATGAGCTGCCACTCTCCGTCCGGCGGGAACGCGTGGCCACTCCGGGCACGACGCTCCGCATAGAGGTTGAGCAACTCCCCGGCCAGCTCGCGGGCGGCGCGGCGCGCGCGGGCCTTTACTCCCTCCCAGCGCGCCGACCCCAGCGCCGAGAGCTGTGGCGGCTCGCCCCCCGTGCCGACGTAACGAGTGATCTTCGCGAGTTGGTCGGTCGGCGCGAAGACGCGATCCGAGCCGCGGTAGGCAAGCTCCAGGTAGTCGCGGGTGACGCCTGCGACGGTCTTCGTCTCGAAGCCGTCGAAGCGAGCGATCCCGTGGTCCTCGTGGACGACGTGGTCGCCGACCCGCAGGTCCGTGAAGGTCGCCAGCCGCCCGCGCGCGGGCGCCGGGGCGGCCTCCCGGCGGCGGTGCACGAGCCGGCGGAAGGGGATCACCGCCAGGCGCAGGTCGGCGGAGACGAAGCCGTCGGCCAGCCTCGCCTCAGCGAAAACGACCTGCTCAGCTGGTGGCAGGGATTCACCGTCTAGGAATCGCGCGTCGAGGCGCTTCAGGTTGTAGCGAGCGCGCTCGGCCTCGCCGCGATTCTCGAACGCCACCACGACGCGGTAGCCGGAGCCGACCTCGCGCTCGAGCCGGGACTCCGCCTCGCCGATGGTGCGGGCTGCGGAGGTCGGGGCTGGTGCCCGGAAGGAGAGGGGATCCTCGGCCTCGGCGCCCGGCTCCGACGGTGTTGGGTCCGTGCCCACGCCGTGGACCCGCAGCACCGCGCGCTCCGCGAGCGGCGCGGCGACGTCGACGTAGAGCCGACGCGCGTCGGCGTCGTGGAGCGCCGTGGTCACGTCCTCCCAGTGATCGCGGAGAGCCGTCTGGATCTCCTCGCCGGCGGTGATGATTACCGCCGCCTCGGAGGGGATCAGATCGAGCGGAGCGCGAAAGCTCTCCAGCGGCAGCAGCTCCCCGAGATCCGGCCGCTCGGCGTCTTCCTCGAGGGCCAGCTCTGCCAGCTCCCTGTGCTCCGAGGCGAGCTCGGCGGCGGGCGACAGCTCCACGCGGTCGGCGTCGCCGAGAGACCGCTGCGTGAAGGTCGAAAACCAGCGGATGTGCTCGATCTCGTCGCCGAACAGCTCCAGCCGCGCCGCCCGCTCCTCAGTGGCGCCGAACACGTCCAGGATGCCGCCGCGAACGGCAAACTGCCCGCGCTCCTCCACCTGGTCGATGCGCTCATAGCCCGCCTCTACGAGGCGGTCGGCGACCTCGTCCAGGTCGACCTCGTGGCCACGCTCGAGCGTGAAGCCGGCGGGGCGAAGCGAGGCGTCGGGCACCGCTTCAGCGAGCGCCACGGCGCTCGCGACCACGACTGCCTCCTCGGAGTCCGCGAGCGCGTCCAGAGCCGCGATCCGCAGTCCGACGAGGTGCGGCGGCGGGGCAACGTGGGACGCGTAGCCGGTGCCGCGCGACGGGTAGTAGCGGACGGGGCGCGGCGCCAGATAGGCCGTCAGCTCGCGGGCCAGGTCGCGGGCGCCGATGTCGTCGGCGGCCACCACCAGCACCGGCCGCCCGGCGAGCCCCTCCTCGGCCTCCGTGAGCGCCGCCAGCAGGTAGGGCTGAATCGTCGCGGAGATCTGCACGGGCGCCGTGCGCCCTTCGCGGGCGGCCCGCGCCAGCGAGCGGAACCGCTCGTCGTCGGCGGCGATCTCCAACAGAGGGCGAAGGCTCATCGCATGTGATCCTAGGATGCTCGAATGCCCAGGACGCAGTACTACTGCGCGAGCACGCTCGACGGCTACATCGCCGAGGCCGACGACACCCTCGGATGGCTGCTCGAGTACGAGGGCAGCTTCGAAGGGGACGGCGTCGAGCCGATCAAGGGCTCCTACGATCGGTTCTACGAGAACGTCGGTGCTCTGGTCAGCGGCGCGGTGACGTACGAGTGGATCCTGGGGCACATCGGCGACGGCGGTGAGTGGCCCTACAAGGGAAAGCCGTACTGGGTCCTGAGCTCCCGGGACCTGCCGCAGCCCGCGGGCGACGAGGTCGACGTGCGGATCGCGGAGGCGAAGGTCGCGGATCTACACGACGAGATGATCGCGGCCGCCGGGGAGCACAACCTTTGGGTCGTCGGCGGCGGCAACGTCGCGTCTCAGTTCGCGGACGCGGGTCTGCTGGACGAAGTGCTGGTAACGGTGGTCCCGGTCGTATTGGGCGAGGGCAAGCCGCTGTTCGACCGCCGCCTACCTGGAGGCCCGATGAAGCTGGCGGGGACGCGGACCTTCGACAGCGGGATGGTCGAGCTCCGTTACGAGATCTAGCCCTCGAACGGAAGCCCCGGCCCCGAGCGCTGCCACTCCACCTGGCCCTCGCCCTCGGCGCGCGAGCGCCCCTCGACCCCGTCCCAGTCGTGGAGCATCCGCTTCAGGCGGGCGACCGCCTCTGGAGGATGCTCCGCGACCGAGCGAGCGAGGTTCAGCGCCTGCTCCTCGGTGGCGGCCGCTGGGGCGACCCTGTGGACGAGCCCCCAGCGAAGCGCGTCCTCGGCGCCCACCTCCTTGGCCGTGAGGAGCAGATACTTGGCCACCGCGAGCCCGCAGAGGGTCGCCAGGCGCGCCGGTCCCACCGGGACGCCGAGTGCCCCGCCGGGGAAGCGCAGACGCAGGTTCGAGCCGCCGACCCGCAGGTCGCAGGCAACGGCGATCTCGCCGCCGCCGCCGACGCACGAGCCGTGGCAGGCGGCGACCGTCGGCTTCGGAAAACCGGTCAGCTCGTCGTAGAGCTGCGCGAACAGCTCCATGCGCCGCACCCGCCCCTCGGCGTCGAGCTGCTCGCGGACGTCGGCGCCGGCCGAGAGGCCCATGTGATCCGTGGAGGAGAGGACCAGCACCCGCACGTCGTCGTCGTCGCGGGCAGTTGCCAGGTGGCCGAGCATCTCCTCGAGCATCTGCGTGTTCATCGCGTTCCGAACCTCGGGCCGATCGAGCCTGAGGAGAGCGATCCCGTCGTCCACGTCGTAGGTCGTCAATGTCATTACTCCGGCGACTCCTCGCTCAGCTCTCGCACCAGCCGTTCGACTTCGTCGGCGGCTCGGCGCACCAGCTCCTGCACCTCCGCCTCGGGCTCGGCGAAGCGCGACAGGACGTAGGAGGCGACAACCTCGGGGTCGGTCGAATCGGGGCGGCTCACCCCCACCCGCACCCGCCAGAAGTCTGGGCCACCCAGTCCACGGGCGATGCTCTTCAGGCCGTTATGGCCGGCGAGCCCGCCGCCGAGCCGGGAGCGAACCTCGCCGAACGGAAAGTCGATTTCGTCGTGCACCACGACGACCCGCTCGAGCGGCAGCTTTAGCGTCCCGCGCGCCGGGCCTGCGGAGGTCCCCGACTCGTTCATGAACGTCTGAGGGATCAGCACCGCCACACGCGGCCCACCGGGGCCGGCTCGCCCCTCCGTGATCAGGCCGCGAAAGCGCTGCTTGGCCCGCGGCATCTCCCAGCGCAGTGTGAGCTCGGCGGCCACCTCGAAGCCGACGTTATGTCTGGTGGCCGCGTAGCGCGAGCCCGGGTTGCCGAGACCGACCACCAGGACGCGGTCGGTGCCCGCCGACGTCGCGGGCTCCCCCCTCTCTCCACCGCGACGCAACCGGCGAAGAAGCGACAGCGGCTAGTCCCCTTCGCCGGAGGCCCCGCCCTCGGCCGGCGCCTCGCCCTCCGGCGCCTCGCCCTCGGCGGGAGCCTCCTCGCCCTCGGGAACCTCGCCCTCCTCGCCGACCAGCTCGGCCTCCTCCTCGACCTCCGGCTCGGGCTCCTCCTCGACGCGCGGCGGCGACAGGGTGGCGATCGTCACCTCACCCGGGTCGTCGACGGCGAACTCGACCCCCTCCGGCGCGACCAGGGCGCTGAGCTGAAGCGTGTCGCCGATCGACATCCCGGAGACGTCGGCGGCAATGCTCTCGGGGATCGCTGTCGGCAGGGCCTCGATCGTGATCTGGTGCGTGACGTGCTCCAGCACGCCGCCCTCCTTGACCCCGGGGGCGTCCTCGGCGCCGAGTAGCTCGATCGGCACCTCGGCCTGGATCTCCTCGTCGAGCTTGACCTCGAGCAGGTCCAGGTGGATCAGCGCGCCTCGGACGGGATCGCGCTGCTGCTCCTTGACCACCACGGGAGTGGACCCGGAGCCGTCGAACTCGAGATCGATCAAGGCGCCACCATGGGTGAGAGCGGCGCGGGCCACGCGCTCGGGCACTTGAAAGGCGCGTGCCTCCTTGCCGTCGCCGTAGACCACGCCCGGAACCAGGCCGGAGCGGCGCAGGCGGCGGCTCGGCCGCGAGCCGAACTCGCTGCGCTCCTCGACCTTCAAAGTTGCCCGATCGCCGGCCATGGCCAGCCAGGAGGATAGCTAGACCTTTGCGGCGGCCGGCGCCGCGGGAGCGCGCTCAGGCTTCGTCGACTTGCAGCGTCTGGCCTGGCTGGAGCACGCGGACCTCTACCTCGGGCGCCAGGCGCCGCGCCCACTCGGTGAACTCGCGAGCCGGTCGCTCGAACAGCCACGGCCACATGCGCCTGGCACCGAGCGGCGCCAGCGTGCCCCAGTGCACCGGCACCGCGAACCGCGGCTGCAACATCTCCAAAGCCCTTGCCGCATCCTCGGGATCGAGGTGGCCGGGCCCAAGCGAGGGGCCCCATCCCCAGATCGGCAGCAGGGCCACGTCGAGGTCGGTGGCGAGGCCCTGCATCCCTGGAAAGAGCGCTGTGTCGCCCGCGCAGTAGACCCGCACGGGCCCCTCGACGACGTAGCCGACCGCCCCTCCCTTGCCGTACCCGAACATGCGTCCCTGGCCGTGCTTGGCCTCCACCGCTCGCACCTGCACCCCCGCCAGCGTCCCCGTCTCCCCTGGGGAGAGCTCAGTCACGTTCTCGAACCCGTGCTTTGCGAAGAACTCGGCGCTCTCGGGCGGAGCCACGATCGGCACCGAGCGCCCGATCATGCGAAGCGAGGCAAGGTCGAGGTGGTCGCGGTGCAGGTGCGAGATCAGCACCCCATCCACCCGACCCAGGGCGTCGCGGTCCACTCGGCTGTGCCGGCGCAGGACGAACAGCAAATGCTTGCGGAGGAGTGGGTCCGTCAGCAGCCTCGCCTCCCCCATCTCGATCAGCACCGTGGCGTGGCCGCCGTAGGTGATGGCCGCCCGGCTCGGCACCCGGCAAGCATACGAGAGGCGAAATCTCGGCCGCGCGCGGCTACCCTGATGCCGTGGCGGACAACAAGATCCCCAAGGGCCGCATGCGGCGCTCGGCGAAGCTGGGCTCGGCGCTGGGCGTGCAGGCGACGCGTTACGCGGGCACGAAGGCTACGAACGTCGCCCGGTCCAGCGAGGGAGCCGAGCGGCGGCTCGAGGCGCGCCACCTGGAAACCGCCGTGAAGATGGCCGCGACCCTGGGCCAGATGAAGGGAGCGGCGATGAAGCTCGGTCAGCTCGCCTCTTTCATCGACACCGAGTTCCTGCCGCCCGAGTACGCCGAGCTCTACCAGGAGGAGCTCGCCAAGCTGCGCACCTCGGCCCCGTCGATGCCGTGGGAGAAGGTCAACACGGTCCTCGAGGAGGAATATCGCGGTGAGCCGCTCTCAGAGCTGTTCGCCGAGATCGAGGAGGAGGCATTCGCCGCCGCCTCGATCGGGCAGGTGCACCGCGCCGAGCTGCACGACGGGCGCACGGTCGCGGTGAAGATCCAGTACCCCGGCGTCGCCGAGGCACTGGAGTCGGACCTGCGCAACGCCGGCATGATCATGCGCCTGGCCCGGGCGCTCGCGCCCGGACTCGACGCCAAGGCCGTCGCGGAGGAGCTTCGCCTGCGGGTGATGGAGGAGCTCGACTACGAGTACGAGGCGCAGAGCCAGCGGACCTTCGCCCGCGCCTACCGCGGCCACCCATTCATCTACGTCCCGGACGTGCTCACGCGCCTCTCACGGCGCCGCGTGCTGGTGACGGAATACGTCGAGGGCCTCCGGTTCGAGGACGTGAAGCTCCTCCCGCAGCCCGAGCGCGACCGGTTCGGCGAGATCGTCTTTCGGTTCAGCTTCGGCTCCATCTACCACCTGCAGCAGTTCAACGCCGATCCGCACCCCGGCAACTACGTCCTGATGCCGGACGAGAGGGTCGCCTTTCTCGACTTCGGGATGACCAAACGGCTCGATCGCGAGCAGATCGAGCTCGAGCAGTGGGCGCTCGACGCCGCCTCGCGCCGCGACCCGGAGGCGCTCCGCGAAGCCCTGCACGTGCTCGGCTTCATCAAGAACCCGTCCAAGTTCGACGCCGAGCGGCTGATGGAGCACGTGATGGTGGTCGGCGGCTGGTACATGGAGGACCGCGAGGTCCAGCTCACCCCGGAGCGGGTGATGAAGGTGATCGAAGCCACCTCCGATCCACGCTCGCAGTACTTCGACCTGATTCGCCGCCAGAGCCTCCCCGCCGAGGAGCTGATGGGTAGGCGGATGGAGACCGGCGTGTTGGCCGTGCTGGCGCAGCTGCGCGCAACCCGGAACTGGCACCGGATCACGAGGGAGTGGGTCTACGGCGACGCGCCCACCGGGGAGCTGGGGGAGCTCGAGTGGGCGTACTTCGAGGAGCGTGGCGAGCGCCGCGTGCCGGGGATCGCCGAGCCGGCCTAGGCCTGAGCCTCTTCGGCCCTGCCCTGCCGCCCTGGAAGCAGCCGGCCGCCGACGAAGAAGAGCGAGATCACGAACCCGAGCAAGGCGGCGATCGTCACGAACGTGAAGCCGGCTTGGACGCCCGTGGCGAACGACTCGCGCACGATCGTGGTGATCGTGGCCTGGGCCGAGGGATCGAGCTGGTGCAGCGCCGCGGTGCCGGAGTCGGTCCCGGCGAGCACCCCGTGAAGGACGGCAGTCTGATGATCGGTCAGGTGCGTGCCGGCGGCGTCGGCCTTGTCGGCCAGCTCGTTCTCCGACGACAGGGTGAAGATCGTGGTCGTGATTCCCAACCCAATCGCGCCGCCGGCGATCTGGAACATGTAGATCAGCCCGCCCGCCAGGCTGGCGCGTGAGGGGTCGAGTGCGGTGACTCCCGCGGTGGTCACGGACGAGTAGAAGAACCCGGCTCCGATCCCGGTCATCGCCAGGCCGGGGATCAATGCCGCGTAACCGGAATCCGCGTCCACCATCGAAAGCAGGAAGGGGCCGATCGCCAAGCCGGCGGCCCCGAGCGTGATCGTCTGCTTCGGGCCCAACCGCTGGTAGATGGGGCCCGCGATGAACGAGACCAGGGCGAAGGTGCCGAGCATCGGCACCATTCCGAGGCCGGCCTCGAGCGCCGAGTAGTCAAGGATCTTCTCCATGAACTGCGGCGCGTAGAGCACCGTGGCGAAGAACACCGCCGACATCAGGAGCACCGTCAGGCAGGCAGAGCGAAACTCCGCGTTGCGGAACACCGCCGCCGGGACCAGGGCGCCCTCCTTCATCCGCGGCTCGATCAGGGCGAAGGCGACGACGAGAAGGACTGCCACCGCGAGCATTCCGATCACGCGGGCGTCGCCGAACCCCCAGTCAGCGGCCTGGTCGAACGCCACCAGGACCAAGAGCAGGCTGGTCGAGAGCGTGACGATGCCCGCATAGTCGATTCGCTGGCTGCCTACCTCCGGTCGCGGCTGATGGACCTTGAGCCAGGTGACGAGGACCGCGAAAGCCGCGATCGGGACGTTGAGATAGAAGATCCAGCGCCAGCTCAGCTCATCGGTGAGAACGCCGCCGAGCAGCGGTCCCATGGCGTTGCCGACCCCGGCCGCCCCCAGGATCAGTCCACCGGCCAGACCGGCCTTCGATTCCGGCAGGGCGGCGTAGGTCATGCCGAGGATCGCGGGCCACATCAACGCCCCGCCGAGCCCCATGCCAACCCTGGTGGCGATCAGCCACTGCGCGTCCTGAGCGGCTCCGCCCAGCAGCGAGAAGCCGGCGAACATGGCGCTGCCGACGAAGAAGGCGCGGCGCCGCCCGAACAGGTCGGCGAGCCGCCCACCGGTGACGATCGCCATCCCGAACACGAGGCAGTAGGCGTTGATCACCCATTGCGCCGTGCCGACGTCGACGTTGAAGTCCTCCTCGATCGCCGGCAGGGCGACGTTCAGCGCCGTGAAGTCGTTGGCGATCACGATCACGCCGAGGCCCATCGCGATCAGGGCCACCGTCGTGCCCGGCTGAATCCGGTCGGATCCTGCGGACGGCACAGACATCGTCAGCCGTGCAGCGCGGTGAAGAGGCGGGGGTCGTTGGTGCAGATGCCGTCGACCCCGAGCGCTGCGAGCCGCCGCATCTCCTGCGGCTCGTCGACGGTCCACGCGATCAACTCGAGGCCCGCGTCGTGGCAGACATGGGCCAGGCGCGGGGTGATCACCGGGTCGTAGGCCCAGATCGAACCCACGCCGAGCCCCGGCGCCTCGCGGCGAACCTCGCCCGGCACGCGCCTTCGCAGCGAGATGAGCCCGGCGATCACCAGGGGCTTTGCCCAGGGAATCGAGTTCCAGTCGCGCGTCACCTTGGGCACCGTCCAGCCCAGCCGCACCCCGGAGTCGAGCTCGCGCAGCACCCGCAGGCTGGAGACCTCCATGGTCGAGATGTAAGCTCGCTCCAGGAGGCCCCGTCGGCCCAGCGCCCCCACGACCTCGTCCTCTCGCCCGGCGATCTTCAGGTCGCAGTCGATCTCGACTTGGTCGAGCGGCGTCCGAGTGAAGGCGTCGAGCACCTCGTCGAGCGTCAGCGGCTTCCGGCGGGCGGCGTCACCCCAATCGTGGGCGACCAGGAGCGGGGGCGCCCCTTCCACCGGCCCCGCCGCTGCGCGTCGCCAGTCGCCGCCGTCGAGGAACTCCGCGCGCGGGCGAAGGACGTCCAGCTCGATCATCTCGACGCCCACCGCAACCGCCGCCTCGAAGCTCTCGAGCGTATTCCCCGGCCGGATCAGGTCGGCTCCCTTGTGCCCGATTCGCTTCAACCCCCAAACCGTGACATGGTCGAAGCCTGTCCGGGTCGTCGGACGGTTCGTGGCTAAAGCCGCCTGTGCCCGAGACCCCGGGGTCGGAGAATCGTCCACCCCGCGAGTGGCGCACCTGGCCCTGGGTACACGTACCCACGACTGGGCACCAACCCAGGCAGGGATAACTCAAACGGCCGCGAGATCCGCCCTCTGCGCAGGATCTCCGCGGCCAGGAACGGAGGAACACAGAGCATGGGCAGCTCGAGCAAGGAAGCACCAGCCAGGGATCGGGCCACTAGGAAGCATTTGCCGGGATTCGCGGTCATCGCCTCCCTGGCCGCGCTGGTCGCGCTTTCCGCTGGGCCCGCGGTCGCCAAGCGGATCGCCGGATCGAACAGCAAGGACACGATCGTCGGCACCAAGAAGGCCGACCGGATCAACGCCAAGGGCGGGAATGACCGAGTCAGCGGTCGCGCCGGTGCCGATCGGATCAAGGGGGCCGGGGGCAAGGACCGCCTCCGCGGCGGCAAGGGCGGCGACCGGCTCAAGGGCTCCGGCGGTAAGGACCGGATCACGGGCTCCAAGGGAAGGGACCGAATTTCGGCCGGCAAGGGCGCCGACCGCCTCAAGGCCGTCGACGGCAACAAGGACCGTGTCGTCAACGGCGGGGCGGGGGATGACCTTTGCAGGATCGATCAGGTCGACCTACCCAAGACGGAGAACTGCGAGACGGCCAAAGTCGGAACGCCAGGCGGCGGTGGTCCCGGCGTCGCGGCCAACGAGCTCCGGGTCAAAAGCGCCACCGGTCTCACCTGCGCCAACGAGCTCCCGCTCTGCCACTTCCAGATCGACGGTGACCGCGCCGACGCACTTGTCGGCACGGTCTCCGGTGGCGGCGGCGTGACGCTCGCAGCGGGCGCCGGGGTAGTGGTCGTCGACGACGACTGGACGGCCACGGGCCTCTACGGATGCACGGCCGATGGCTTCCTCAGGGTTTCGATCGGAGCGAAGTCCGTGCGCCTGCGGGTCAGCTGCAACACCTAGCCCCTCCACTCGGGCCGGGCGCCTTTCCGGAGAGCGAGGCGGGACGCGAGGGCGGCGGGATGCCGCCCTCGCGCTAGACGCTGCCCTTCAAGCGACGATAGTTCCAGGTACGCCCGGCACGAAGCCGGGCGTATCTTTCTGTCCACCCCTTGACTGGTCTCCAGTGAAGCAGTTGATGAATGCGCGGCCCTGGCCCGCGACGGTTGCGCTGGCCGCACTGTTCGTGTCGTTCTGCGGCACCGCTGGGGCAGCCTACGGACAACCGAACGTCCTCGTGGTGGAGACCGACGATCAGACGGTCAAATCGATGCGGGTGATGGAGAACGTCAAGGCACACGTCGGTGCCAGAGGCGCGACGTTCCGAAACAGCTTCGTCAACTACTCGCTCTGCTGCCCCTCGCGCACCACCTTCCTCACCGGCCAGTACGTGCACAACCACCGTGTCTATGGCAGCCCTGCGACAAGCGCCTTCCCACGCTTCCAAGCGGTGTATGGGAACAACAATCTGGCTGTCTGGCTCCAGGGGGCGGGGTACTACACCGCGATGATCGGCAAGTACTTGAACGGCTACTCGAACAGCCCGCGCGTCCCGCCCGGCTGGTCCGAATGGCGCGCAGCGGCCCCGGACACGCAGAAGGTCTACGACTACACACTGAACGAGAACGGCACCCTGGTCCACTATGGCCACGATCCGGCCGACTACAAGCAGGACGTGCTGACCCGCAAGGCGGTCAGCTTCGTCAGCCGCCGGGCGCCCAAGCCCCAGCCGTTCTTTCTCTGGCTCACCTATACGGCGCCGCACTCCGGTGGCCCAAGCCCGAACCGGAACCGGCCCTTCAATTGCTCTGGCACAGCGAAGCCGGCGCCCCGCCACGCCCATGCATTCGACTCCAGGCGGCTCCCGAGGCCGGCGAACTTCAACGAGTCCGATGTCTCGGACAAGCCCGCCGCGATCCAGAACCTGCCACGCCTGAGTGCGGGTGAAATCGCGAACATCCAGCGCCAGTATCGCTGCAGGCTCGAGTCGGTCCTCTCTGTGGACGAGGGGGTGAAGGCGATCGTTCGGGCTCTAAGGGTCAATGGTGAGCTCAAGAACACCGTGCTCATGTTCACCTCCGACAACGGTTTCTTCCACGGTGAGCACCGAATCCCCCGCGGCAAGGAGCGCATCTACGAGGAGTCGATCGGGGTGCCGCTCATGATGCGGGGACCGGGCATCCCGGTAGGGGTGAGCGTCAATGACCTCGTCATCAACGCCGACCTGGCGCCGACCATCGTCGGGGTCACAAACGCAACCCCTGGCCTGCAGATGGACGGGCGCTCACTGATCCCGGTGGCCCAGCACCCGGGGATCGAGCGCGGACGCGAACTCCTAGTCGAGCAAGCGGGCTTCGCGGCAATCCGGACCGGGCGCTACATGTATGCGGAGTACAACACAGGCGAGAGAGAGCTCTACGCTCTGAGGAAGGACCCGTTCGAGCTTCAAAGCCGCGCTGATGATTCCGCCTACGCGCTGGTCCAAGCCCAGCTCGCGGCTCGCCTCCAGGAGTTGCGAGACTGCGCAGGTCCCGGCTGCCTGACCCACCCGTGACGAACGCCGTCCGAAGCTGCCGGGGTCAAAGCTAGACGCGCGCAGCAGGCCCATGTAGGGTCGCCACAACGACCTAGGGAGGACCCATGCGCCACATCCGCCGCCACCTGACTTACGCGAACGTGATGGTCACACTCCTCGCGTTCATTGTGCTGACCGGGGGCACCGCCGTCGCCTTGAACGGCACCGACACCGTACAGTCGGACGACCTCGGCCCCGGTCCTCAGGTGCAGCGGGAGGACGTCGCCGACAACGCGATCAACACATTCGATGTTCTGGACGGCAACCTCGAAAGCAAGGATTTCAACCCCTCTTCGCGTCCACACAAGCTCGCGTTCTCCGCACCCGCCGGCACCGGCCTCACCTCGATCTCCGCGGTGGGGACGATGGGGGTGCGCGGGGAGTGCGAGGCTGGGCCGACCCTCTACATCTACCTGGTGAACCGCACCGGCTCGACGGCGAGGTTCGACGCCCTGCTCACCGACCAAACCGAGAGGAACGGCCCCGTAGCCATCAGTACAGCCGGTCACTCCATCGCCGGTGGCCACATGACCACGTTGGACCGCAACGACGATGCCGTCAGGAGAAGCCTCGCGGTCGGCAACTTCAATCGTGTGGAGGGCCAGGTCGTCTTCCATATCTCGGGCCAAGTCGTCACGGTCGACTTCCACGCCTTCACGACGGGATTCGGTACCCCACGTTGCGAGTTCTACGGAACAGCCGTAGCTGCGGATTTGACCTAGGACAGCTGACCCGGAGCCAACACGCTCAGCCTCAGGCTGTCGGCGCGAGATACTGCGCGGGCGATGTCGCAGGAGAACCTTGACCTCGTCGTACGGGCGATACAGGCCGCAAGCAAGCGGCCGGAACCCGACTTCGAGACGGTAAACGCGCTCTATCACCCGGACCACGTTCTCGTATCGCTTGTGGCCAACACCCTGGGAGAGGGGGAAGCCAAGGGTGCGGCGGGCTACAAGGCCTGGCTTCAGCAGATTGGTGACGCAGTGAGCTGGGAGGGGGACCTGAAGGGTGCGGTGGATGTTGGCCCGGACAAAGTGCTGGTCGCAACGGTGACCCGCTTCAAGGGTGTGTCGAGTGGGATAGAGATGGAGGAACGCACGTGGTGCGTCGTCACTGTCGCTGAGGGGCAGATCACGCGCACCGACGTCTACAACGACCCCATCCAAGCCCTCGAAGCCGCCAGGCCTTCGGAGTAGGCGATGTCGCAGGAGAACGTGGAGATCATGCGGGCCCTGTTCGACATGTGGAATGCGGGGGACATGGACGCCTTTCGTGAGCTGTACGACCCAGATGCCATCGCTCGGGCCCCGAAGGATTGGCCCGAGCCGGGGCCTTTTGTAGGTCGGGAGGCGATCATGCGCGAGTGGGACCAGCTCCGCGAGTGGGCGTCCGCATCCCAGGTCCTGGAACCGATCAGCGACTTCATTGACCACGCCGACCACGTTGTCGTGAGGCAGATCTGGCGTGGGGTAGGCCTCGGCCCCGACACGAACCTGGAGCTGACCAATGTCGTGACGGTGCGCAGGGGCAAGGTCATCTACCAGGAGTTCTTCTGGGATCACGACGAAGCGCTGGAAACCCTGGGCCTCTCGGAGTAGGCGATGTCGCAGGAGAATGTGGAGATCGTGCGGCGCGTCCTCGGTCTGTGGAACGCGGGCGGGGTAGAGCCGGAGCGGCGGCCCGAGTTCTTTGACCCAGAGATTCGAATGGATCTTCGCGGGCGCAAGATCAACCCGGCCGTCTACGACGGTTATGAAGGCGTCGATCGCTTTACCTCCGACGTCGCCGAGGTCTGGGATCAGTTCTCGGTCGAGTCGGTGGAACTCATCGATGCCGACCCTCACGTGGTGGCGGTCATGCAGGTGACAGGGCGCGGGCAGGGCAGCGGTATCGAGGTCGAGAGTCAGCTGGCGTGGGTGTGGACGCTTCGCGACGGTCGAATCCTGCGTGTCGAGGGGGATTTCGACCGAGAATCTGCCCTCGAAGCCGCCGGGCTGTCGGAGTAGGCGATGTCGCAAGAAAACGTGGACCTGCTGCGCCAAGCCAACGACGCTTTCAATCGACGAGGCGATCTTCGTCCGGCTCGAGGCCGGCGAGGAGACGGCGGCGATCAGTCTTGACCGCGAGGTATTCGAGGGCGGAATCGCTCCCCACACCCACGCTTGCGGGTTCTCCCTCTCGAGCGCTTCCTTAGCGCGGCGTAGGGGTCCAGATGGCTAGCGCCCCGCTCGTGCGCATCTCGTGGGCATCCGGGCCGAAAACCCGCATGAGCGCTAGAGAAAGCTAGAAGAGCTGGTTCTTTGAGCCCCATCCGGTCAAATCGGCTCTAGTCCGGAATCCGCTGCAAATCGGAGGAATCGGGACCCGCCGCGGTTGGCTTGAATGGTCCCTATTCCGGGGTTTGCGGCTGCGCCCGTTAGCAAATGGTTTGCATTTCGAGCACCGTCATGCCGCAGGCGGCAGCTCCCCGACCCGGTCCCGCGCCAGCGGCCAACCACAGCGAAAGCAAGCCGCCTGGCCGTCCTGGTCGACAAGCCCGAGCGGGTTAGAGCACTTACACCGCCTCTCGACACGGGACGCCGCCGCGAGTCGACGCCGGACCTCGAGCCGCCCCGCCTCGGTGTCCTCGTCGTCGGGCGCCGTGCCGCGTGTGCGCTCGTTCCAGGCGTCGCGCCGGCAGCGGTCAGAGCAATAGCGGGCGGTGCGCGCCCGGTCGGCGGCGATTGCGGTTCCACAACGGCGGCACCAGCGCTTGTCCACAGTCAGGAAGCTACGTAGTCGCGGTGACGCCATGGTTGCCCGTGGGTCGACGCGGGTATTGGAGTCATCGATGATGACCATCGCCATAATCATTGGACTATCCGTCCTCTCGTTTTTTCTGTTAGGGCTGTTTGCCAAATCGCTGGTGGACGCCCCTGAGCAGGCGGATGACAGATGGCCCCTAGGCGCGATACTGCGCGAGCGCTAAAGCCTCGGTTACGGCCGCCTTAGCATCGGGCGCGTGCCCCACTACCTCGTCGACGTTCGCGGCGATGCTCACCGAGCCGCAGGGCTGCTCGCCCTGGCCGGAATTCAGAACCTCGTGGCCGAGGAGGGGGTGATCGCTCGGCTATCCGCCGAGAATGGCGAGAGGGCCGTCGAGCGGGTCCGCGCGGCCCTAGAGGGGGAGCCGTTCACGGCCGAGGGGGTCAAGCTCGAGGCTGACTCGTAAAAAAACGCTTTTCCTTGCGCCGAGCCACCGGGGCCGTCCCACGCCTTCGCGGTATCGCTGGTCCACCCTCCCCCTAGGGCGCGAGATACTGCGCGGGCGATGTCGCAGGAGGGTCATTGCGAGGGTTGACTCAGCCTGTCTCGAGTGAGAGGCTTGCCTTTCAGGCGGTCGCCCGACCCGCCGACAAGCCCTAACGGACTCGCCGACGCGCCTGGCCTCCGTCTAAACCGGCTCCATTGAGGTTCCCCATGCGTCGAAACCCTCTTTCTCAGTTGACCGTGACTCCAAGGCCCGTGAGACATGGCGTGGTCCTTGCCTTGCTGGTCAGTCTCGTCTTCTCGGCAGCGGCCATGGCCGCCGCGGGCGACCCCGACCCGACGTTCTCGGGAGACGGCAAGCAGACGACCAACTTCTGCCAGTGCGGGTTCAGCACGGCGGAGGCGGCCGTCCGCCAGGCGGACGGCAAGATCGTCGCGGTGGGACAGTTCATCGGGGTCTACGGGGACTTCCTGGTCGCTCGCTACAACCTGGACGGCACCCTCGACCCGAGCTTCTCCGGCGACGGCAGCGTGCAGACCGACTTCAATGGCGCGGACGGCGCCACCGACGTGGCGCTTCAGGGCAACAAGATCGTCGTCGTCGGTTTCAGTGCCGATAGCACCGGCGGCTTCGCCCTCGCCCGCTACAACCCGGACGGCTCGCTCGACCCGACCTTCTCCGGCGACGGCAAGCAGACGACCGTCTTCGGAGCCTTCGCCGAAGGGGGGGCGGTCGGGGTGGCAGTCCAGGGCGGAAAGATTGTCGTGGTCGGCACCACCGACCCCAGCTCCGGCGCCGGGGACTTCGCGCTCGCCCGCTACAACCTGAACGGCTCGCTCGACACGAGCTTCTCCGGCGATGGCAAGAAGACGACCGACTTCGCGGGCGCCGGGGACGACCGGGCGGGCGGGGTGGCGCTCCAGGGCGACGGCAAGATCGTCGCGGTCGGCGGCGGCGGAGGCGACTTCGAGCTCGCCCGCTACAACACCGACGGCTCCCTTGACACGAGCTTCTCCGGCGACGGCCTGCAGACGACTGACTTCGGCGGGGCCTACGACTCTGCGAGCGCGGTGGCGCTCCAGGGCGACGGCAAGATCGTCGCGGTCGGCGGCCACGACTCCGGCGGCAACCGTGACTTCGCGCTCGTCCGCTACAACCTGAACGGCTCGCTCGACACGAGCTTCTCCGGCGACGGCAAGCAGACGACCAGCTTCCCGTACGCGGCCGGCGAGATGGCAACCGACGTCGCGATCCAGGCGGACGGCAGGATCGTCGCGGTCGGCCAAGTCGGCGGCGGCGCCGGTCCCGGGGACTTCGGACTGGCCCGCTACAACACGAACGGCTCGCTGGACACGAGCTTCTCCGCCGACGGCAGGAAGCGGACCAGCTTCGGCGGCTCCGACGGCTTCGACGGTGCGCTTGGGATGGCGCTCCAGGGCGACGGCAGGATCGTCGCGGTCGGCTTCGGCCGCGACACGTTCGCGCTTGCCCGGTATCTGGGGGGCTGAATAGGATCGGCTTTCGCCAACGCGGACGAAGCCCTCGAAGTCGCCGGGCTGCGGGAGTAGCGGCTGCTAGGCAGCCGGAGGAAGCGTGAACCTCTCGCGGTTCTCGCGTGCAGTCTTCAACCGATGATGCTCAGCGCATAAGAGCTGAAGGTTCTCGCTCGCGTACGCGTCGCCACCGGCGTCGAGCGGAACCTATGCCCACCTGCTACCGCAGTCAGACGAACTGGCCGCCGAGCGCGTGGCGGCCGCGCTCACGGCGTGAAAGGAACAAATGATTTCAGGAGATAGACCGAGACCAAGCCCTGACGTGGCTAAATGACCGCATAGGGAAGTTCGTCTCAGTTGCGCTCTCGGTAAACCGTGGCGGATGGAGCCTTCATCCGGTTGAAGTAAGCGGTTTGCTGAAGCACGTGGAGCCAGGAAAGACGGCAGAACATGGCGACGAACTGGCCGGGACGTACTCGGTCGGTGACGACGGCGCGCTGGACTTGTCTGAGCTACCGGACGGTGCATTCTCCCTCCGGCAGCCACCCCGAGGACTCGAGGAACTGCAGGTCCTCGTGGGAGAGCACGCAGGGATTGGCATTACATCTCGCTCGTGACCTCCGGTTAGCACCCGGTTAGCAAAAGGGGCCACAAACCGCATGGGAATGCGGGTAAAGCTAGAAGAGCTGGTTCTCGCCGGCGAAGATCTCGCTGACCGAGTCGTCGGCGAAGATCCGCCGCATCGAATCCGCGAGGGTCTGGGCCGTGGAGAGCACGGTGATGTTGTCCGGCGCGCCAGGACGCAGCGGAATCGTGTCCGTGACGACGATCTGCTCGAGCCCGGAGTTCTCGTAGGCGAGCCGCTCGTACGCCGGGGCCGAGAAGACGCCATGGGTGGCGGCGGCGATCACGCGCGCGGCCCCCTCCTCGAGGACGGTGCGCGCCGCCGCGGCGAGGGTGCCGGCGGTATCGATCATGTCGTCGACGAGCACGGCGGTCTTGCCATGGACCTCGCCGACCACGTAGCCGATCTCGGCGACCTGCTGGGCGGGGCGCTCCTTCTCCATCACCGCCCAGTGACATCCGACCTTGCGGGCGAAGTTGCGCGCCATCTTCACCCGTCCGGCATCGGGCGAGACGATCACGAGCTCCTCGGTGACCGCCTGGTCGATGAACCACTGCGTGAGCATCGGCATCGCGGTCATGTGGTCGACGGGGACGTGGAAGAAGCCCTGGATCTGCCCGGCGTGGAGGTCCATCGTCAGCACCCGGTCCACGCCAACGCCCTCGAGGCACTTGGCGACGACTCGTGACGAAATCGGCTCGCGTGGCGCCGATTTCTTGTCCTGCCGGGCGTAGCCGTACCACGGCATCACGGCGATGATCCGGTGCGCCGAGGCACCCTGAGCGGCGTCGATCATCATCAGGAGCTCGGCGAGGGCGTCATTGGGGGTCATGCCGTGCGCCTCGTTCGCCGCCGTCGACTGGACGATGAACACGTCGGCCCCGCGAATCGACTCCTCGTAGCGGCAGTAGACCTCGCCGTTGGCAAACGTGCGCAGATCCACCTCGCCGAGGTCGACGTCGAGGTGGCCCGCGATCTTCGCGGCCAATTCCATCGAGGCTCGGCCGCCGAACACCATCAGCCGCTTGGTGTAGTCCTGCGGGATCGAGCTGACCAGACGGGGGCGCTCTTCGAGCGTGCTCATGATTCCTCGGCCTTCGCTTTCCTTGCCCGCTCCTCGGCGTATCCCTCGACGTTGCGCTGCTCTGCCCGTTCGATCCCGAGCGCCCCGGGTGGGACGTCCTCGGTGATCACCGAGCCGGCCCCAGTGTAAGCGTCATCGCCGACACTCACGGGCGCGACCAACATGGTGTCGGACCCGATTCGCGCACGTTCCCCAATCTTCGTCCGGTGCTTGCGAAAGCCGTCGTAGTTGACGGTGACCGTTCCGGCCCCAACGTTGGCGTCGGCACCGACCTCCGCGTCGCCGACGTAGGCCAGGTGCGGGACCTTGGCCCCCTCGCCGATCTCCGAGCCCTTGATCTCCACGAAAGCGCCCGCCCTGGCGCCCCTACGCAGGGTCGCGCTCGGGCGCAGATGCGCGAAGGGGCCGACCTGGCAGGCGTCGGCGACCTCGCACTGGACCAGGTAGGAGTGTGGGGCCGTGACCTCGGCGCCGAGGCTCGAGTCGATCAGCGTCGTGTGAGGGCCGATCACGCTGCCGCGTCCGACGCTGGTCCGGCCGCGCAAGGTCGTGCCGGGCTCGATCACCACGTCGGGCTCGATCACCACGTCGGCATCGATCCAGGTCGCCTGCGGGTCGGTGACGGTGACGCCGGCGAGCATGTGCCGTTCGAGGATGCGGCGCCGCGCCTCCGCCGTGACCACGGCCAGCTCGACGCGGGTGTTGATGCCGATGTTCACGCTCACGTCGCCCACCTTGTGAACCAGGATGCGCCGATCCTGCTCGCGCAGCGCGCGCAACACGTCGCCGATGTAGTACTCGCCGGCGGAATTGTCGTTGGTGATCCGCGCCACGCCCTCCGCGAGGGCGGTGCCCGCGAACGCGAACGTGTTCGTGTTCACCTCGCGGATCGCGAGCACCTCGGGCGGCACGCCCTCGGGGTGCTTGGTCTCGACGATGCGCTCGAACTCCCCGCTCGGGTCGCGGACCACGCGGCCGAGGGACTCGGGGTCGTCACGGTCGACCGTGACCACGGTTGCCGCCGCACTGGCCTCCCGGTGAGCGTCGACGAGGCCGGTGATCAGCTCGGCGGAGACCAGCGGATGATCGCCGTTCATGACGACGACCGTCTCCGAGTCACCGACGACGTCGAGTGCCGCCCGCACCGCGCCGCCGGTTCCGTCGGCCTCCGGCTGGATCACGGTCTCGGTGCCGTCCGGGAGCCCGGCCGAGAGGTCGCGGTCGGGCGAGGCGATCACGCAGACCCGCCCGGCGCCGGCCTCGTGGGCGGCGAGCACCGGCCAGGCGATCATCGGTCGCCCGCAGATCGGGTGCAGCACCTTCGGCACGGACGAGCGCATTCGGGTGCCCTCGCCCGCCGCCATTATCAAGACCGTGGGCCCGCTCACCTTCGGAATCGTAAAGCGGCGGCAGCCAGCCGTGCGCTGGCGACTGGACCGGAGAACCGGGCGTCCAATTAGGTCAGGTGCCTCCTTGTTCGCCAGCTTGCGCGACCTCGTGCTCCACACGCTCCTTTTCCCGCCTGTGAAAACGAATCCACTTGCGGATCGAATTGTCGGAGACGCCGTACTTGCGTCCCACGGCCACGTAGCTCGTCTCCTCGATTTCCTTGATGAGCTGCTCATATGGCGGACGCTCGACCAGGCGCCGGTCAGGCTGTGGGATCCCGAACGTGGATGATGGCGCGGGCTTGCCAGCGTTGCGGGTCCTCGCTCCGGTGAAGCAAGGAAACGAGCAATACCGTTGCTGAATCGTCCGAGGGGGAAACGTCCGACCACATCCAACGCACTCTCGTTGACGCGGAAGATTTCTGCCGCAGTGGGTGTCAAAGGTCGCCGCGCAGTTAGGGCAGACGACCCTCAGATTCTGAAGCCGGTTGTCGTCCGGCACCCCGTTGATGTGATCGAGTATGAGAGACATCAGGCGGCCTCGCCAACGCTCTCCTTGGCTGCACAGCTCACACCGCCGTTTCTTCAGGCCGGCCTGGAACAGTCGCTCCTTTAGGTGACCTCGCGAGTAGCTCGAGCGCCTTACCAATACCTCGTCGAGCGGCAAGCCGTTGCGATTCTTGCGGCTGCGTTCCAGGGCCTCCAACATGACCGCTCGCGGATCGAAGTGGTCGGTGGAGATGCCCCATCGTGCCGCGTACTTCTTGACCGTTCCTGCGTTGCCGCCGGCGTTGCGATAGCCAAGAAACGCAAGTGCTTCAGTCCAGCAACGCGCCCGCCCGATGGCGTCCCGAGCCTGAGCCTCGTTGAACGGCAGTGGCCTCGGCATCGAACATATGTTCCCATGGCGCCCCGACGGAACGTGCGGGAATCGTCCGTACACTGGTCGTGAATCCGGGGTGGTGTAGTGGCAGCACGTCAGGTTTTGGTCCTGAAGGCGATTTGGGTTCGATTCCCTCCCCCGGAGCTTCGACACTCTTTGGCTCACAGAATGATCCGGGGCCGCGGTAGCTCCGTAGAGGAGAGGACTTGGCCGACGAATACGTGTTCATCGACGAGTGGGACGTGAATGCGCCGCAAGAGGCGGTGTTCGACGCCCTGGCCGACGCCCGCACCTATCCCGAGTGGTGGCGGCCCGTCTATATCGCGGTCGAAGCCGACTGCGCGCCCGAGGTCGGCTGCGTCTCGCGCCAGGAGTTCAAGGGCAGGCTCCCCTATCACCTGAAGACCCGTTCCGAGATCGTTCGCCTCGAGCGCCCGCGGGAGCTCGAGGTCAGCGTCGTGGGCGACTTGACCGGCAAGGGAATCTGGACACTGACTCCCTCGAATGGCGGCGTTCACGTGCACTTCGACTGGCGCGTGGTCGCCGACCGGCCGCTCCTACGTGTCCTCACCCCGGTATTGAGGCCCCTCTTCCGCTGGAACCACAACTGGTCGATCAAGCGGGCGATGGAGGGCCTCGAGCCCTACGCTCGCTCGCGAGTGGCGGGCTAGTCCTCCGCCGGGCGGCGGACCCTGCCGGCCTCGGTGCCCGGCTCCATCGCCGGGCCGCGCGGCGCGGCGATCCCCAGCACGCGCATCGCCTTCAGCCCGAGGCTGAGCTTCTCGCGTCCCTCGCTGGAGGAGATGTCGTGGCCGGAAAGCTCCCTGACGCGCTCCAGCCGGTAGCGGACCGTGTGCCGGTGGGTGAACAGCTGAGCGGCGGTCTGGGCGACGTTGCCGTCGTTCTCCAGATAGGCCTCCACGGTCGCCACGAGCTCCGTCTCGTACTGCTCGTCGTAGCCGGCGAGGGGCGCCAGGG
This sequence comes from Solirubrobacterales bacterium, assembly GCA_035573435.1. GTDB lineage: Bacteria > Actinomycetota > Thermoleophilia > Solirubrobacterales > 70-9 > AC-56. Next base: position 17,837 of record DATMZR010000025.1, on the reverse strand, counting down.
TCTCCTCGTAGAAGCGCTCCAGCTCTCCGGGGTCCTCGCTCATCGCCGGCAGCAGCAGGCGGTAGGCGCCGGTGTCCTCGAACGCAAGCAGCGAGAGGCCCTCGGCCTCGGCCACGTTGGCGGCCAGCAAAGCCTCCTTGCCCGCCCGGTAGAGGTCGACCGGGTCCTGGGTGGGACGGCTTCGAGCCACGGTCACGGCGAAGCTCGGCAACGCGGCAGACAGCTCGCGCTCCAGACCCTGCGCGGCCCGCGCCAGGGCACCGTCCTCGGACGCGGGCACGATCGCTGCGACCTCGGCCGGCTCGCCCTCGGCCAGCGCTCCAAGCGAGCCGCCTCCCGTCGACCGAAGCGCCCGCAGGGCCACCGTCAGCACCCGCGCCCTCCACTCGCCCGACTGGGCGGTGCGCGGGGCGGCACGGGCGATCACAACCCCCGCCCCCGCCTCGATCTGCGCTCCCAGCTCCGCGGCCCTGGCGACGATGTCCCCGCGGTCCGTGACCTCTCGGGCGAGGACGGCCCGCACGAACGCGCCCGCCGCCTCGTCGCTGGCCCATTCCGGCGCTCGCGAGCGCTCCACCTCGAGTGCGAGCAGCGTCGAGACCATCCGGGCCAGCGCCGGCGAGGGAGGCTCCCCCCGCGCCCGGTAGCGAAGCTCGCCCACCACCGTGTCCGCGACGCGCAGCTCGACCGACGCCACGTCCCCCGCATCGGAGAGGAGCTTTCCTTCCTCCGCGGACGAGGAGGCGGCGACCGCGAGCACGGCGCTCGAGCGATCGATCAGCGCGATGCTGGCGCCGAGCGCCTTGGCCGCGGCGCGCGCCACCGCGGGCAGTCCGGCGCCCGACTCGATCGCCGCCGAGAGGGCCTCGAGCGTCGCGTCATCTGCCCCCTTTGCAGGGACTTTGGGGCTCGTCGGCTTCGAGCTCACCCCAAAATTCTAGTCGGCGGCCCGCCGTCAACGAAAACATGCGCTCAGTCCAGGCCGGGAACGATCCGCGTGATGTCGTCCCAGAAGTAGACGATCAGCACACCGAGCGCGACCCCCAAGAGCAGCAACGCGGCGAGCACGAAGATCGACAGGAGCGCCGCCGTCGCCTTCTCCCAGGTCCGCCCGTAGGAGCCGACTGCCGGAACGAGTATGAACGCCGCGAACGCGAGCAGGCTGATCAGCCCGGCGCCACCGAAGAGGTAGAACTCAGTCCCTAGCCCGAGCAGGCGCGGCATCTCGGGAGGCATTCTGGCGCAAGTGGGTGACGATCATGGCGACCGCCCCGCAGGCGGCGAACGCCGCCACGCCCAGCGCCCAGCCGGTGGTGACGTCACTCATGTAGTGGGCCCGCAGGTAGACCCGGGACAGCCCCACCAGCCCCACGAGCGCAATCCCGACGACGAGTAGCGCCGAGCCCCCCGAGATTCCGGGACGCAATCGCACCATGAGGGTGAGCGCCAGCCAGCCGAAGATCACCGCGTGTGCGGCGTGGCCGCTGGGGAAGCTCGAGCCCTCCACGCCGGTGAGCGGGTGAGAAGGCCGCGGACGATCCGTTACGTCCTTGAGCTCGGGGACCCCGATATAGATGATTGCCACCGCCGCCACGACCACAGCCGCCTCCGCCCAGCGCCGCCTCGCCGCCAGGAGCACCGCCGCGAGCGCCGCCAGCGGCAGATTGACGGCGGCGGAGCCGAGCGCGGTGACGATCTTGGCGACGTCCGTGACCCACGGCGTCCGCAGGTGACCGGCGATATCAAACGCCGTGCGGTCGCCGGTCGTCGCGCTTGGATCGCCGGATATGACCCCCGTGTACGCAATGACGACGTAGACGGCGACGGCGAGCACGGCGAGCAGGGTCGTGAACTCGAGCCCCAGCTGGCCGGGCGTCACCCGGCCCCACAGGAAACGCGCCTCCGGGGCCACCCGACGCCCCAGCGCGAGCAGAGGACGGAGCGCCGCGCGACGCTCCATGCCCGCCGCCAGCCGCCTTCGGTTCTCCGGCTGGCGCAGGAAGCGCACCGCCACCACGACCCCGACGATCACGCCCACCGCGATCCCGAAGAACAGAGTGCCCCGCCCGGCGGCCTCCGCGGCCTTGTCGAGGCTCTGCGAGGCGAAGTAGCCGATCAGACTGAAGGTCGCCGCCCAGAGGCCCGTGCCCAGGACGCTGAACGGCAGGTAGTACCCGTATGACATCCCCGAGCTGCCAGCGATGAACGGCGCCAGCGCCCGCACCAAGCCGATGAAGCGCCCGACCACGATCGTCTTGCCCCCGTGGCGGGCGAAGTAGGCCTCCACCTGCGCGAAGCGCTCCGGCGTGATTCGCACCCTCGGGCCGTATCGCATGAGGAAATCCCGGCCCAGCCGGCGGCCGAGCAGAAAGCTCACCGAATCGCCAAGCACCGCTCCAAACCAGACGATTCCGATCGTGAGCACGATCGAGGTATCGCCCTGACCCGCGACCGCGCCGCCAAGGATGACCACCGTTTCACCCGGGAGCACCAGCCCGACGAAGGCGCCGGTCTCCAGAAACGCTCCCAGCCCGACGAGGACGTACGTGAAGCTGCCCAGGCTGGAGGACACGTCCTCCAGCGCCGTCTGGAGGTCGATGTTCGGAAGCAGCCGGTTGAGGGCCACAAACCCGGCGATCGCGAGCGCGGCGATGACGAAATGCGGCAGGTGCGAGCGCCGCTCGCGGCCGTCCGCGCTCATCGGCTGGTTTCGGGCGCCGCCACGATCGCCTTCGCATGGCGCGGCGGCAGCGCGTCGGCGGCTCGGTCGGCGGCGACGATGTCCTCGAACAGCCCTACGGCGGTCGGGCCCGATCCGGCGACCAGTGCGACCCTCGCCCCGGCCTGATCGAGGGCGGCGAGGGCCCCGGCGATCTCCGGCCGGATCGAAAGCGCCGCCCGGCCCAAATCGTTGACCAGGAGCTCCGGGTAGTCGAGCGGCGAGGCGCCGCCGCCACCGGCGGTGCGCAGCCGCTCCGCGATGGCATTCAGCTCCGTCAGGTCCCTGCCCAGGCCCAGGCGGTCAGCCTCCGCGTACACATCGGCGGTGCTCAGGCCCTCATCGCCCGGTAGGAGCACGGCGGCGAACTCGCCCGGCGTGGGCAGCGGCTGCACCACCTCGCCGGCCCCGCCGACGAGGGCGAACGCGGGATCGAGCTGCGAGGGCACGTCGGCGCCAAGGTCGGCTGCGACCTCCTCGATCCCCGCGACCTCGTCGCGTGCGAGGCGCAAGAGCGCCGCGGCGTCGGCGCTCCCACCGCCGAGCCCCGCCGCCACGGGAATGCGCTTCTCGATCTCCACCCTGGCGGGCGTCCGGCTCCAACCACGGTGACGAAGCTCGATCAAGGCCTCCTGCGCCAGGTTCGGCCCCTCGACGCCCGGGCAGATCACCTGGTCCGCGTCGGCATCCGAGACCACGATGCGGTCGGCAAGCGTCAGCGGGCAGAAGAGCGAGCGGATCTCGTGCCGGCCGTCCGGCCGGCGGGGACCCAGGTAGAGACAGAGGTTGAGCTTCGCCGGCGCGCGGAGCGTCAACGGATCTCCAAGCGCTCCGCGAGACGCACGAAGTCAGCGGGGGCGAGCGCCTCGGCCCGCACCTCGGTGTCCTGGCCGAGAGCACCGAGCGCGCGGCGCACCGCATCCCGCGAGGGCCCTCCGGCCAGCTCCAGCGACCCGGCAACGGGCTTGCGTCGATGCGCGAACGCGTCCCGCACGAGCCGGGCAAGGGGCGGCGGGGCTGCCGCGGCACGTCGCGTCAATCGCACCAGCGCGGAATCCACCCGTGGCCTGGGCCGAAACACCGCGCGATCCACGGTGCGCACCAGCTCCACGTCGCAAGCGAGCTGGACCAGCACGCTGGGAGCGCCGTAGGTTCGCGAGCCGGGGCTCGCCCGCAGCCGGTCGGCGATCTCTCGCTGCAACATCACCGTCCACCTCTCCACCCCGGGAAGCTCGGCGATCGTCCTCAGCAGGATTGGGGTGGCGATGGAGTAGGGGAGGTTCGAGACCACCGCCGTCGGCGCCGGCTTCAGCGCCCCCAGGTCGATCCGCATCGCGTCGCCCCACACGATCGAGAGGTTCGGATGGCGCTCCGACACGGCACCCAGCTCGCCGGCCAGCCGCCGGTCGAGCTCGATTGCGTGCAGGTGCGCGACGCGCGGCGCGACCAGGTCGCTCAGCGCCCCCTCCCCCGCCCCGATCTCGAGCGCCACGTCACCGGGATCGAGGGCGGCGTCGCGAACGATCGCCTCCAGCAGGTTGGGGTCCGCGAGGAAGTTTTGGCCCAGTCTCACTGCCGGCCGCCTCCTCCGCTGCGCGTCCGGGGGCGGCCGGGTCTGCTGCCTGCCCTGCTCACCATTGGAAGGCTCGGGCCGCGTTCGCTTCGACGATTCGCTCCATCGCCTCGTAGGGGATGCCCCGCTCGGCTGCCAAACGCTCGGCGACTTCCACCACGTTGGCCGGCTGGTTGGGCTTGCCGCGCACCGATTGCGGGGCCAGGAACGGCGAGTCGGTCTCGACCAGGAGCAACTCCTCCGGGACCAGGCGGGCGGACTCCCGCAGCGCATCGGCATTCGGATACGTGAGGTTGCCGGCGAAGGAGCAGTACCAGCCGTGCCCGGCCGCCTCCTCGATCCGCTCCGGTGGAGCCGAGCAACAGTGAAGCACCACGGTCACCCCCTCGGCCTCGCCGGCCAGAGTCGCGAAGGTGTCGGATAGGGCCTGGTCGCTGTCTGCGCGGTCTCGCATGTGGATGACCACCGGCAAGCCCGTTCGCCGGGCGATGCCGATCTGTGCCTGGAACGCGACCCGTTGCTGCTCGCGGGGGGCACGGTCGCGGTAGTAATCGAGGCCGGTCTCACCCACCGCGACCACCCGCTCGTGGCCCGCCAGTCCCTCGATCTCGGCCGCCGCCCGCTCGTCGAAGCCCGTTGCGCCGTTCGGGTGGCGACCCACGGATGCGAACACCTCCTGATGCGCCTCGGCGGCGGCGATCGCCCCGCGGTTGGATGTCTCGTCGATCCCCACCGTGAGCATCCGCCGCACCCCCACCCGGCGGGCGGCGCCGACCAGATCCCCCTCTGCGGGCTCGCAAAGCCCGAGATGCGCGTGAGTATCGACCACGGCGCGCAGTCTAGGTGCGAAATCGGCCCGGCCTTCCCTGCGAGATGCCGGGCGACGGCAGCGCCTACGCCGCCGGCGTCTCGATCTTCGGGAACAGCGGTGCGAGCTTCCCGATCGCCTGGCCGCCGCCGCGCGAGCCGAACGACGCCAGGGCTCGATCGTCCTCGCCCACTGCCGCCAGCAACCGGTCCACGGTCTCTGGCATGTACGCGTACAGCAACAGACTGACGACCCGGACGCCCTCCGCAAGCCCGTACAACACCTCATCAAGCCGGTCGCTTGCTCCGCTTCGCGTCCGCGAGCGACCGGGTTTGCCAGGGTCCGCCTTCTCCTCCTTGGCAAGGTCCCAGGGGCGGGTCTCCTCGACATAGCGGTTCAGCCGGCGCACGCGCACCCAGATCTCCTCCAGCGCCTGGGTCAGCTCGGCCCGGTCGAGGAGCTCCGCGACCCGGTTCTCCAGCCCGGCGAGGCCGGCCTCGCCGCCGGCCAGCTCCGGGTCGGGATCCGCCTCGGGCACGCGACCATCGCGGTAGCGCTCGATCATCGCCAGCGCCCGGCTGGCGAGGTTCCCGTACTCGTTCGCGAGCTCCGCCTCGTAGCGGGCCTCGAATCCCGCGGCGGAGACCGATCCGTCGCGACCGAACGGGACCTCGCGCAGGCAGTAGTAGCGAAGCGGGTCGGCGCCGAACCGCTCGATCACTTCGAAGGGGTCGAGCACGTTACCTAGCGACTTCGACATCTTGTGGCCCTCCATCAGCAGGTAGCCGTGGATGAACATCCGCTTTGGCACCTCGTAGCCCGCGGCCATGAGAAAGGCGGGCCAGTAGACGGCGTGGAATTTGAGGATGTCCTTGCCGATGATGTGGAACGCCGGCCAGAAGCGCTCGGTCAGGTCCTCGCCCTCCCGCGCGTAGCTGAGCGCGGTGATGTAGTTGAGCAGCGCGTCGAACCACACGTACATCACCTGGCTTGGATCCCAGGGCAGCCGCACTCCCCAGGTCAGCTTCGGCCTGGAGAGCGAGACGTCGGCCAGCCCGCCCTGGATGAACGACAGGGCCTCGTTGTAGCGGGCCTGGGGCCGCACGAAGTCCGGGCGCTCGGCGTAGAGGCGCTCGAGCTGCTCCTGGAAGGAGGAGAGCCGGAAGAACCAGTTCTCCTCCCGCTCGCGCTCCAGCGGGATCTTGTGGATCGGGCACGTGTTGCCCTCGCCCAGCTCCGAGTCGGTCTTGAAGTCGGCACAGCGTGGGCAGTACCAGCCCTCGTAGGTCCCCTCGTACACGTGGCCGTTGTCGTGGACCCGCTGGGTCACCTCCTGGACCTTGGCCTCGTGCTGTGGATCAGTCGTGCGGATGAAGAAGTCGTTCGAGGCATTGATCTTCGGCATCAGGTCCTTGAACCGGGGCGCGTTGCGGTCGGCGAGCTCCCGGGGCTCGAGGCCGAGCTTCTCGGCCGCTTGGGCAACCGGCTCACCGTGCTCGTCGGTGCCGGTCAAGAAGAACACGTCCTCGCCACGCTGGCGCATGTGGCGAGCCAGGACGTCGGCGGCGATCGTCGTGTAGGCGTGCCCCAGGTGAGGCTCTGCGTTGACGTAGTAGATCGGAGTGGTTATGTAGTAAGACACGGTCGCAGAAGGGTAGTGAGCAACTGAGGTGAAGTCACCGTGAGCGCAGCACCCGGGACCTGGTGGGTCTGGAACCGCTTCGTCGGCGTGCACGTGGCGCTCTACCGCGCAAGCGGCGGCCGGATCGGCGGTACATACGGGGGGGCGCCGGTGCTCCTGCTCCATCACGTGGGCCGGAAGAGCGGCCGGGAGCGGGTCAGCCCCCTGATCTACACCCGGGACGGCGCCGACTTCGTGATCGTGGCCTCCAAGGGCGGCTCGCACAAGCACCCGATGTGGTGGCTGAATCTGCGCGAGATGCCGCAGACGACGGTCGAGGTCGGCGGGGAGCGGCAGCGCGTCGCGGTTCGCCAGGCATCGCCGGAGGAGAAGGTCGAGGTCTGGCCTCGGCTCGTCGAGACCTATCCGCCCTATGCCGATTACCAGGCGCGCTCGAGCCGCGACATACCGGTGATCAAGCTGAGCCCCGCCTGAGGCGGCGAGATGTTCGGTCCCGGCTCGCTCACCTGGCGCGTCAACGGCGAGGCGGTGCTGCTGCTCGGCGGCGGGCGCGCGCTGATCCTCCAGGTCGCCCATCCGAAGGTGGCGGCGGGCGTGGCGGAGTTCTCCAACTACCGGGAGGACCCGTGGGGCAGGCTCTACCGAACCCTCGAGGTGACGCTGACGATCGTCTTCGGGGACCCCGAGGCTTCCCAAGCTGCTGCGGAGGGGCTACGCCGGGCCCACCGCCGCGTCGCCGGAAGGGACGACCAGGCTGAGGCCTACCGCGCCCTCGAGCCCGAGCTGCTCCTCTGGGTGCACGCGACCCTGATCGACACCTCGCTGACGATCTACGAGCGCTACGTGGCGGCCCTGACGCCGCGAGAGCGAAGCCTCTACTACGAGGAGATGAAGACGCTCGGCGAGGCGTACTCGATCCCCCGCGACGCGATGCCCGCCGACTACACGGCCTTCCGGCGCTACTGGGCATCGATGCTGGCGGGCGGCCTGCGAGTCACCGGGACCACGCGCGAGGTAACCCGGGCGGTCCTCCGACCCGGCCTGCCCCGGGTCGCCTGGCCGGCGACGGAGGCGATCAGGCTGGTCACCGTGGGAACCCTCCCCGGGCCCCTGCGTGACGAGCTCCGGCTCGACTGGGGACCGGGGCGGGAGCGCGTGCTCGCCGCCTCGCAGCTCGCGATCCGCCGTTTGCTGCCCGCCCTGCCTGCCCTCTTCAGGCGCTTTCCCCAAGCGCGCGGCGGACTTCTCCGCGCCGCCTGAGCCCCTTCGGAGGCCGGGCCGCTAGAGCAGGCTCTCCTGCCCCTTCGCGGTGCGCCGACGGCGGGGGATCCCCGCCGCCTCGGTCAGCGCCGCCTCGATCTCGGCGAGGATCGCCTTCTCCGATCGGGAGGCGACGACCGGCTCCGAGAGGCCGTCGATGTGAACGTAGGTGCGCCTGCCCTCCCCTCGCTCCCCCGGCTCAAGCGGCACCAGGGCGTAGATCCGGTCGGCCCGGGCGAACTTCCCGTAGCCCAGCGAGACCAGCCGGGGCTCGCGCTTGGCAGCCATCCCGGTTGAAGCCTAACGCCGTGGGCCTAGTCCGATTTGGAGCCCAGGCGCTCGAGCTCAGCTCGTGCCTGCCGCGTGCAGTCCGGGGCGAAGGGCCGGCGCGCCAGCACTCCGATCTCCGCGTCGGGGCTCGCGATCACGAAGGTGTCTCCGCCGTCGCCACTTGCGGCATCGACTTCGTCGGCGTCGTTGAGCAGCTCGTCGACGGTGCAGAAGGGATCGCCGGCGATCTCGTATCCGGCGCCGGATTGCTTCAGGTCCAGGGCGCTGACGATCTCGTCATCCGAGGTCGAGCCGCCCGACCCGCAGCCGCCGGCCACGAGTGCCAACACGGCGAGCAGGACGGCGAGGATCGACCGGCGACAGGCCATCGCCGGACGCTACCTCGCCGCTGCGGCGGAAAAGAGAGGGGCGGCACTTGGCCGCCCCTCTCGCTAGTCCTTGGCCCGATCTTCGAGGCCTAGGAATTCGATCCCGCTACGGGCACGTCTGGTTCGTGCCGTTGACCGTGTCGGTCGGCGTGCTCGTGTACGTGAACGTCGCCTGGATCTTGAGCGGGTTCTCGCACTTCGCCCGGAAGGCGCTTCCACGGCTGGTGGTCGCGTAGTAGTCGTCCAGGGCGGGATCCGCGGTCTGGGTGTTGGGCACTGTCAGCGTCCAGCCGTACGGCGAGGACGCGGGTTGCTGCGTCAGGGTGCCCGTGAACAGCACCGTCGTGGTGCCGCCGGTGTTGGTCGCCGGGTTGTCGCACCCGGACGTGTTCGCCGGCGCCCGCGCGAACAGCGTGATGTGGGTGTTGTCGGCACCCTTGAAGATCATCACGCAGGCGACCGCGCCTCCTCCGTTCGGGATGGTGGACGCGATCCCGCTGACGTTGTTCCCCAACCCCGTCGACAGGTAGGCGTTGCCCTCGCTGGCCGGGCTGCCGTCGGCCCCCGGGCCGCACTGCTCCCAGGCCTGGGAGACGTTCTTGTTCACCAGCTCCGACGAGGGACAGCTCGGGATTCCGGCCAGGTTGATCGTGCCGGCGTCGTCGTACTTGACGACCACCTTGGTCGTCTCGTCGGTCGATGGGCTGAAGACCGAGCGAACCCGAGTGCCCAGCTTGATGGGCTCGAGCGCGGTCCCAAGCGGTGGGCTGACCGCCGTGACCTTGCCGCTGACGCAGGAATCGCTTCCTGTCGAGGCCACGGGATTACAGGTCGGCACCACCGGTGGCGCGGCGGCGGAGCTCGCTGGGAAGGCGATCAAGCCCACCCCGAGAGCCGCGGCCGAGCACAGAAGTAACGCAATGCGTCTCCTGGTCCTCATTTATGAATCTCCTCCTTGTACCGGGGCAGGTGGCGCCTGCCCCTCTCTCTATCCCTGCCGGAGACTACCCGGAAAGCGTACCTCCCAAACACGAGAGGGGCGGCACCTCGCCGCCCCTCTCGCTACGTCCTTGGCCCTTTCGAGCCTAGGAATCCGCTCCCACTAGTGGGGGCACGCATGTACCGCCGTGTAGTTGTCGTTCGCATCACCGACGGCGGTGTAATCCCAGGTTCCCTGCATCCTGTGGGCGCTCGGGCTCCTGGTCACGCACTTCGCCCGGAAGGCGGTTCCACGCGAAAGCGTCGCGTAGAAATCGTCCAGGGCGGGGTCCGCGGTCTGGGTGTTCGGCACGGTCAGCGTCCAGTCGTAGATCGAGCTGGCCGCCTGATGTGTCAACGCGCCCGTGAACAGCACCGTGGTCGTGCCACCGGTGTTGGTCGCGGGGTTGTCGCACCCGGAGGTGTTCGCCGGGGCCCGCGCGTAGATCGTCACGTGGGTGTTATCTGCACCCTTGAAGATCATCGTGCAGGCGACAGCGCCTCCGCCGTTCGGGATCGTCGACCCGAGGCCGCTGACGTTGTTACCCAGCCCCGTCGACAGATAGGCGTTGCCCTCGCTGGCCGGGCTGCCGTCGGCCCCCGGGCCGCACTGCTCCCAGGCCTGGGCGAGGTTCTTGTTCACCAACTCCGACGCGGGACAGCTCGGGATCCCCGCCAGGTTGAGCGCGATGTTCTCATCGAACTGCAACTTGACGCTGGTCGTCTCGCTGGTCCCGGTGAAGATCGACCGAACCCGAACGCCCAGCTTGATGTTCTCGAGCGCCGAGCCGATCGGCGGGGCAAGCGCGGTGGTCCGCAGCGACGCGCAGGAATCGCTGCCCGCCCCCGCTGGCGGCGTACAAATCGGCACCACCGGCGGCGCGGCGGCGGAGCTCGCCGGGAAGGCGATGAAGCCCACCCCGAGAGCCGCGGCCGAGCACAAGAGTAGTGCGATGCGTCTCCTAGTCCGCATGTATCGATCTCCTCCTTGTCGTGCGCGTGAAACGCGCAATGGCGCAACACTCTCCGTCACGCCTCTTCGATCACCCTCCGTCTTCCCCCTTCGAGCAGGACGGGGGCGCCACGAAGACTACCAGGGACGCTACGAGCGCGCAGGCCTATGGTTGGCGCCGTACATGCAGGTAGGGCGTGGACTCCGGGGACCTGCCGACCGAGGTGAAATTGCCCTGCTTCGCGCACGGCGGGGCCGGCACGGTGCTGGTGCTCGACGCGCCGGGGGTTATCGGCAGGCCCAACGCATACGACTTGATCCGGTCGTAGAGGTTGCCGGGGTCGCCCAGGAGAGGGTTGAAGAAGGTCGGGTCGGGGGTGGCGTAGGGCTGGAAGTTGGGGTCGCCGGCCACCTGGGCGCGGGGCGGCAGCGTGGCGTTGATCCCGGCGCCGCAGGGCGTGTTGGCGAAGCTCTTCAGGCCGCTCGCTAGCTGGTTGTAGCCGAGCGGCTTGAAATAGGGGTTCGCGCGGTTGCTGTTCAGCCGCTGGTCGAACGAGGCGAGGGTCTCCGGGTTCAGCGGGCTGGTGGTCCGCAAGATGTGCACCGAATCGTTGGCCCCCGCGATCTCATCCGCGTTCAGGTTGTATTGCACCGCCGCGGCGGCATTGCCGAGGAAGGCGGTGACCTCGTGCTTGTACATCCCGATTACCTGGATGATCGAGTTCAGGTGCGCGAGGTAGGGGTCCTGGCCGTCGACAACGCCGCCGAGCCGGGACAGGAGCGGTTTGAAGTCGTCGCCGAGCAGCCTGCGGAGCGCCGGGAAGCCCGTATCGGAGAACCTGATCGCCCCTCGGAGGCCCTCGAAGAACTTCTTCAGGTCAGGTGCCGCCTTCTGTGCCGCCACCAAGGTCGGGCTCAGCTCGCGGGCGGCCGGGCGGAGCTGCTGGACCAGTGGGTCGGCCGTGTGAGCGAAGCGATTGAGCCGCTCGAGGGTGAAGCGCGACTCGCGCTGGAAGGTGGGCAGGATCTTGAACAGCTCCTCCAGGTCCTGATTGCGCTGCGCGGTGGTCGAGAAGACCGTTTGCGAGTTCTGGATCAGGCCGCGGAGCTGGCCCTGGCGCTCAGACAGCGCCTGGAACACGGTGCCGCCGTTGTGCACGAGCTCGCGCACCGCCTGGTCCTGGCTGTCCAGCACGCGGAGCAGGCTGTCGGTCTCGTCCGCGAACGGGGCCAGCTCGGCGATCGCGGCGGACAGGTCGGGGCCGCGCCCACGGACGGAGTCGGCCGTCCCCTGCATCCAGACTCTGAACGCGGAGCGCGTGCGCGCGTTGAAGGTGCGCCAGATCTCGTCGAGCTGGACCGAATTGGCCACCTGCGCCTTCGGCAGATCGCCGCCCTCCTCCAGAGTCGGGCCCTGTGCGTCCCCGGGGGTCAGCTCCACGAAGGTCTCTCCGAGCAGGGTCTTCGTGCGCAGCATCGCGCGGGTGTCCGCGGGAATCGGCGCGTAGCGGCTGTCGAGCTGGATCGTCGCCTCGGCGAGCCCGTTGTCCCCGAGCTCGACAGCCTTCACCTTCCCCACCGGGACACCGGAGATCCGCACGTCAGACTCCTCCGCGAGCTGGGTCGCCTCGTCGAACGGGACGGTGAAGCGGTACCCCTCGGGCTTCAGCGGCAGCGGGCCGCCGAAGGTGATCCACAGGAACAGCGCCAGCGCGAAGCACGAGAGCGCGAAGCCGATCGCGACCAGGATCCGGGTGATCGTGGGCGGCCGGGTCTCCATCAGCAGCCCCTAGGAGTGCGTGTTTCTCTCGAGCGCGTCACAACGCGGGGCAGGGGGGGTCGTGGGCATTGATCTCTTCGCTGGTGGGCACCCGGCTGAGCTGCGCAAGCGTTGCCAGGTCCATGTTGAACGGGACCACCAAGTTGGCGGCGTTCGCGGTGCCGCAGCTCAGCAGCACGAGGCCGTGACGCAGCGGTCCGCCGGCGTCCTGGGTGAACCACAGCGCGTTGGTGTTGTGGTTCAGCCACGAGGCCCAGAACAGATAGCCCTCGTCAGTGGAGCCGGGCGGGTTGTAGGCCAGCGCGTTGAAGAACTTGTTCAGCTCCTTGAAGCTCTTGCTGAGCTGGACCGATGTGTCCGCGAGCGGCTCGCCGAGCCGCTTGACCTGTCGCAGCGGCTTTTGCACGTCGCGCGCGAAGGGGCGAATCTGGTCGCGGATCGGGCCGACCGTGTTGCGGAACAGCGGCCGCACCTGGCGCAGCGCCGGGCCCAGCGCCTGGGCGGCCGGGATCAGCCGTCGCGACCCCGGCCCGAGAACCTTGGCGAAGCGATCGCCGCTCACGAGGGCCTGGCGCGTCTCATGAAGCGCCCCGGGCAGCTCCTTGAGCAGGTCGCGCAGGTTGGCTTCCTGGTTCGCGAAGGAGCCCAGGACGTCGTTCGAGGAGCGGACGAACTCGGCGAGGCGGGTATCGCGGCGGCCGAGCTCCTGGCTCAAGAGCCCGAAGTTCGTGATCGCCCGCTTGATGTTCTCGCGGCGCGTCGCGAGAGCCCCGTTGATGCGGGCCAGGTCGCGCGCGAAGGGCTCGAAGCGCTTCAGCCCCGCCGCCAGCTTGCGGCCATTATCGCCCAGGCCCTCACTGGCCGCCTGGAGCAGGAGCTGCAGGAAGGAGCGTGTGTCGCCGTCAAGCGAGGCGAAGATCTGATCCGGCTGGACGTTCGGCTGCGAGCTGGCGAGCGGCAGCGTCGTGCCCTCCTGGACGGACTTGCCCTCCGTGCCGGGATCGACCTCGATCGTCATGTCCTGGAGGCCCGTGCGCGGACGCAACAGAAGCGACGCGTCCGGGTGAATCAGGCCGGCGTACTTGTGGTCGATCTGCATGGTCACGAGGGCGCGACCGCTTTCGAGCTCCGACCCCGACACCTGGCCGACGTTGATCCCGGCGATGGTCACCGTCTGTCCCTGTCCCGGCGTCACCGCCTGGGCGGAGCTGAACTCGGCCTTGAGCTCGAACTTGTCGTCCCCGATCAAGGGGATCCAGGACGGGAGCAGGGTCGTCTGCGACGCGAGGATGATCCCGGTGGTGACCACCGCCAGGATCACCAGGACCCCGATCGCCACGAAGTCGCGCAGGTGCTCGCGGATCGCGCGCCTCACGGCACCGCCTCCGGGCTCGGGGGGCCGGGGTCCGCGGCGGGCCCGTTGATGTCGGGCACCGCCTGCGTGTAACAGGGAACGTCCATGCGGAACGGCGGCGGGTCGACGCGGGGCCCGGTCGTCCCCACCGGGAGCCGCGGGCGGGTGGCGATCGGCGCGGCGATGTTGTGCGCCCACAGCACGTTGTTCTTGACTCCGCCGAAGGTTCCGCCGTGGGGGTTGGGCATCTTCACGAGCTGGGGCCCGCCGCCGGCCTGGAAGCGCACCATCGGTCCGTTGCCGTCGAAGGCCTGGCTCTCGCCCGCCAGCTGGGTGACGCCGTAGAAGAGCTCCCGGATGTTCGGCTGGCCGGTGCTGAACGCGCCGTCGTCGACTTGCACGTTCCCGGCCGGGACTAGGTTGTGGGACACGCAGCGCCCGAACTGGCCGACCTCGGGGAACAGATCCAGCGAAGCGTGGCCGGCCCGCGCGAGCGGCGGGCTCGATGCGGCGAGCAGGCTGGCGGTGTTCCCCAGCTCGCTCGGTCGCAGCAGCTTGCCGGTCTGCACCAGCCACGGCGAGCCCGCGCGGATGGTCGCCGGAAGCTCGCGGATGCCGGGCAGTGACTCGATCGCCAACCTGCGGGCAGGTTGCAGCGCATCGTTCAGGTGGCGCAGCGAAGGCTCGGCCTCCTGAAGCGTGGGGGCGAGCTCGTGAATCGAGGCGGAGAGATTTGTCGACTCGTCAGCGAACGCGTTCGCGGTGGTGTTGAAGTTCGTGATCAGGTCGCTCAGCGACCCGTCCGTGGAGGCAAGCTTCGCGAACAGGTCGCGCTGGGCGCGGATCAGGTTGGAGAGGTCGTGTGGATGCTCGCCGAGGAACGCCTGGTTGACGATCGCGCTGGTGCGGCCCGCCTTGCCGCCGTAGCGGAAGGTCTCGTTGATGGCCTGAGCGCCGGTCAGGCCCTGCACGTCCGGATCCTGGGAGGCGTCCTCGGAGGCGGTGGGCGAGGCGTTGAGCGCCTCGCCGTACCCCTTGAGAGCCCGCTTGAGGTTGGTCCGAGTGTCAGATTGGAGCGCGGTCAGGATCTCGTCGATCTGGACGGCCGTCGTGGTCTGCGTCGTCGGGATCGTCGAGCCGCTGTCGAGCGCCGGCGCGCTCGGGCTCCCCGGGTGGAGGTCCAGGAAGAAATTCCCCTCCAGGAACAGGCGCGGCCGGACCTTGAGCGTGGCGTCCTCGTGGATCGGCAGCGCGTCGTCGGAGACGTTGAACGTCACCTCCGCCGCGTTCCCCTCGGGCTGTACCGAGCTCACCTTGCCGACGTTCACCCCGGCGATCCGTACCAGGGAGTTCGGCTTCAGGGTGGTTGCGTTGTCCAACACTGCGTGGAGCTCGTAGCCGCGGCTCGTGAACGGAAGGCGCTTGGTGAACCCGAGGTAGAAGACGGCCAGGAACAAGAGCGCCACGAGCACGCCGATCGCCACCGGTTTCGGTCCGCGGTAGTGGCGCCCGAAGATCCGCTCGTCGGGCGGCGGGTTGTGCGGGTCGCGCTTCATGGGCCCGCGGGAGTCTCGGCGGAACAGGCTCATCCCTGCCCCTTGATCTGGCCGTCCGTCACGGTCCCCTGGTTTCCGGGCGGGTTGCCGATCACGACCCGGCCCGAGATGAATGGCTCGTTGCCCGCCTCGCACTCACGCGGCTGCTGCCCGGGCGAGGCGGTATTCGGGTAGGGGTTGGCGTGGAGGAGGTTGTTATAGGCGTTGACCGTGGCCGGGCTCGCCGGGGCGGACGAGGGGCCGTTCTCGCTGTTATGAGCGTTGACTCCGGTGAACGGGTCTTCCTGTCCGGCCGACATGACGATGAACCGCTGAGCGGTGCCGATCCCGTCGGGGGTGATGCTGAGGGTGTCCTGCGCGTTCCGTGCCAGGAGCGTCGCGTAGTTGCACACCGTCTGCGCCGGGTTGATGAACTTGAGCGCCGGGTTGAGGAAGTCGAAGAACTGCGTCGAGTATCTGATCCCGCCCTTCACACCGGGGTCCGTGGCAAAGTCACCCAGCGTCTGCGCGGTGAGCGCCACCTGGCGGTTCATCTCCGGGGCGCCGGGCAGCACGTTGGCGCCGGTCTCGAACGCCGCCGCCACCGTCGGGGAGCTCTCGCTCAGCGCCGTGATCCCGGGGCGAAGCTCGTGGAACAGGGTGGCGCTGTGCCCGAGGAACCTGTCGATGGGCGGTCCGGTCCGGATCAGCGTGTCGAACGTGGGCGGCGCCTCAGAGATCGACTGCTGGATGAAGGGACGCGCCACCCTGGCGAAGGCGCCGAAGGTCGCGTCCAGGGAGACGAACATCTGGGCTTGGGTCTCGGCCACGGGGGCAACCTCGGCTGCGCTGTCAGCCAGCGCGCGGAAGAAGCGCCCGACCCCGGTCTTCGGCGAGGCGAGGTTGCGAGCCACCGGCTCCAGGTGGGTGACCAGGGGTCGGAGCTCGCCGAAGGCCAGGTTCAGGTCCGGACCGCGACCCGCGAGCGCGTTGCCGAAGGCGATCAGGTTGGCGCGCGAAGCCTTCCTGGTGGGAGCGTCGAAGATGTTGAAGAACTGGTCGATCTCAACCGGCTTCGGGTGGGCGACCTTCAGCGGCAGGGTCGATCCCTCGGGCCAGCCTTCGTCAGAGGTCCCCTTGTTGATCTCCATGTACTTGAGGCCGAGCGCCGAGCGCGACCGCACCACCACGGTGGAGTCCTTGGGCACCGGCTCGGCGCTCTTGTCCAGCTTCAGATCCGCCTTGGCGTAAACGGCGCCGGTCTCCGGGTCCTGGACCGGCACGATCTTCTCCACAATGCCAACGCGCACCCCGCCGATCCGCACGTCGTTGCCCTTGACCAGGGTGTTGGCATTCGGAACCTGGACGGAGATCCGGTAGGTGGGCACGAAGGGCAGGCCGTTGTTGGCGTTGTAGGCGAGGAAGACCGCCAGGATCACGATCAACGTCGTGATCGCGCCGACCAGGACCGGGCTGGAGGCGATGACACCGGCGCGCCGGCGGGTCACTGGCCGCCCCCAATCCCGTTTTGCCTGCCGATCACGGTGTCGAGCAGGGCGCGCGCGTCGGCCATCGAGGGCAGGCGAGCGCTCCCGCGCTTGGCTGAGCCGTTCGTGGCCGAGCCGCCGTCGCCTCCCAACGGATCGCCCAGAGCATCGAACGGCAGGCCCGTGCTCGACCCGCCCTGCAGCTGCTTGAAGTACTGCCGGTACGCCGCCGGGTCCGACTTCGCAAGGCTGCTCAGCTGCTGGGCGGCGTTGCGCTGGGACTTCGACGGCGCCAGGCTTGCCTTGGCCGGAGTGGGCTCGTTGAAGTGCGCGATGCAGTCCGCGCGATCAGACACCACGAACAGGGCGGTGCAGGCCGAGTTGGGCAGGAGCCAGGCGCGCAGGAAGTGGCCGTACTGGTCGTAGCCGTTGATGGCCGCCGTCGTGTTGATGAGCAGCTTCATGAAGTTCTTGTGGAAGCCGGTCTTCCGCAGGCTGGTGAACAGGGTGGCGAGGCGCCTGCCCCCGGGGGCAGCCGAGTTCGCCAACTCGACGGCATTGCGCAGGGTCGGTGTGGAGTCGACGAGCGGCTGCCTGCTCTGCTCCGCCGCCGTGCCGAGGCTGGTCAATGCCGGCTCAGTCGCCTCGGCGAAGGGCCCGAGCGCCTTGGTCGCGCGGGCGATCGCCGGCCCGCCGTCGCGGAACTCGGCGAAGACCGGGGTTGCCTGGTCGGAGAAGGCGCGCAGCTTGGCCATCGTCTGGTGAAGCTGGCGGAGCGCCGCCGGGAAGCGCTCGAACCCGGCCTCGAGGTCCTGGCTTCGCTCCGCGGTCGCCTCGGCGGCGATGTTCGCGTTGTTGATGAACCCCGAGACGGCGGCGCGCTCGCGCGCCCACGGAGCCAGGACCCGGTCGCCGTCGCGCGCCAGTTGGCTGAGCTTCTGGTTCTGGCTGGCGAGCTCGGCCAGGACCCGGTTGGTCTGGCGCAGCGCCGGGTCGGCGCGCCTGATGATCGCCGCGAGGTCCTTCCCGCGGGCCGCGAACCCGGCTCCCAGGTCGTTGAGGATCAGCCGGAAGCGGTCGGCGTAGGGCT
>DATMZR010000024.1 GCA_035573435.1 Solirubrobacterales bacterium | reverse complement strand
CCCGTCCTTACCCCGCCCGCAATCCCCACCCCGCCGCTACCGCTCGACCCCTTCTCCCCCGTGCTCGACCCCCTCGCGCCCGTGCTGGGTCCGCTCATGCCAGTGCTCGACCCGCTGGTGCCAGTGCTCGATCCGCTGGTGCCAGTGCTCGATCCGCTGGTGCCCCTGCTCCCATCCCTGCCCTCGGTCTCTGATGCGCTGACGGATGCCGTACGGGCTGTCGACGGCGCCGCGGGCACAAACCTCGCCGGGCCCGCAGGGGACGTCGGCCGTGCGGTCGACGGAGCCGTGAACGGCGCCGGCGATCTGGCCGGCGGTGCTGGGACCGGCGCCGGCTCAGGGAACGGTGGAGGCGGTCAGGGCGCCGGGACGTCTGCTCCCGTCGACCAGGGAGTGGGCGCCGGCGCGGCCCCGGCTCCGGCCCCGAGCGCCCCCAGCGCCCCCATCGGCGACACGCCGCAGGTCACGGCGCCATCCGCCCCGGCGCCATCTGCGCCCGCCCCGGCGCCGACCACCCAGCCCACTCCCCAGCCCGCTCCGCCTTCGACGCCCAGCCCGGCACCCGACACCACAACGGCCGTGGCCGACACCACAACGGTCGTCGACGCCGCGCCGGAACCTCCGGCCGTCACCGTCCCGGTGACTGACCCGGCGACCAGCGTCGCGACGGCCGGAAGCCTGCTCGGCGGCTAGCGGCGCCTAGCCGCCTCCCCACCGTCCCCTAGCCGAGAAGCTCTTCGAGGTTCGAGGGACGCAGGTGATTCTTCGCCTGCTCGTCGGGCAGGGCGGACTGGGCGATCTGGATCAGTGTCCCGTGCGCCATCGACGGCCGCAGGAAGGCTTCCTTCCAGTCCGGGTTGTCGATCTTGACGTCGACCAGCTCGTACCCCCGGCGCTCCAGCCCTGCGATTGCCTCTCGGATGTCGTCGGTCTTGAAGGTGATGTGGTGTAAACCCTCCCCGTAGCGGTCGAGAAAGCGCGATAGGAAGCCCTCTCCGAGCGGCTCCAACAGCTCGACCTTGCCGCCCGGAAAGCGCAGCTGAATCCAGCGCCAGCTTCCATCCATGTCGCCCCCCATCAGGTACTCGCCCCCGAGGGCGTCACGGTAGAGCGGCAGCGCGGACTTGATCGAGCGCACTGCGACCGCGACGTGGTCCAATTGGAGCTGCGGCACGCCCTCGACTCTAGTCAGCCGTTCGTCCAGCGGCAGCCGGTCCCCGACTCTCGCACGGCTCGCGGAGCCACCCGGGCACGCCGATATGAGTGTCGTGGAGGACACGACTCCCGGATCACTGAGGTACCTGCCACACGCCGTCGCAGCAACCGCAGCGGTCACGCTCGCCCCTGCGGCCCTGGTCTGGGGTATGGCGGCCACCGGCCTGGTCACGGGCTTCGCCGCGCTTCTCGCCATCGGGCTCTTCGTTTCGCTTCTGGTCGCCTACGCCGGGCGCATGCTTTGGGAGATCCGTCCAGGATCCCGGGACCTCCTGTTCTCTGACCTCATGTTGTGGGGCTGGCTCCGGCGTCGGCGTCTGGAAGGACATCTCGGCAACGCCACCGCGCTGCTCGGACTCGACACCACAGGCGCCCCCGAGCGGAGCGACGAGCTCGACCCCGAGGCGCAGGTCAAGGCTCTGAAGAGGCTCGCCAGCGCTCTGGAGGCGCGCGATCCATACACGCACGGGCACTCCCGACGAGTGGCCCGGTACTCGACGATGATCGCGAAGAAGCTCGCTGTCCCGCCGGCCGACCTGGCCAAGGTCCGCCTGGCAGCCGCGGTTCACGACGTTGGCAAGCTCGCGGTTCCACTTGTCATCCTCAACAAGCCCGGCACGCTGACCGAAGAGGAGTTCGGCTTGATCAAGCTTCACGCCACCGTGGGGGCGGAGATGGTCAGCCGGATCGGGGACGAGGAGCTGACGCAGATCGTCGCCCACCACCATGAGCGGCTCGACGGGTCCGGATATCCCTCTCAGCTTTCCGGCGACCAGATTCCACTCGGCGCTCGAATCATCGCCGTGGCCGACACCTTCGACGCGCTCACCTCAACGCGCGCCTACAGGCCCGCCAAGCGGCACCGCGATGTCTTTCGGATCCTCCACGAAGAGGCGGGTATCCGGCTCGACCCGGACGCGGTCGAGGCCTTTACCCGCTGCTACTCCGGCTTCCGGGGAATCGCAACTTGGTCGATCGTCTCCGGTGCACCCCAGCGGGCGCTGTTACCGCTCGGAAGCCAGGCGCCGGTAGCGAGCGGGACGCTGACCGCCAAGGCGCTGGCGGTGCTCGCCGCAACCGCCGCGACCGGGAGCATCGTGGCGGGCTCGTCCCTGACGGACCCCCGAGACACCAGCGCTGAGCCACCCGCGGTTACAGCTCTCGCCGCCGTTGGCGCAGGTGCACATGGCGTCGCAAGCAAGGGGCCTGAGAGGAGGAGTGCCGAGCTTCGCGCTCCAGGCGAAGGGCAGCGTGATGGCCGGCCAAGGGCTGGCTCGGAAACCAGCGCCGACGAGGACGTGGGTCGCGGCGACCAGCCGAGTCACAACGACCAGCCAGACCCCGTCCCGGATTCGGGCACCCCGCCTGGCACGGACGCTCTCACGGACCCCGGCGACCCGGGGGACAACGCCGGTCAGCTCGTGGACGATCAGCTCGAACGATCAGGCGAACAACCCGAGCAACTCGAGAAGCAGCTCTCGGACCAGGCCGGGCGGCTCTCCCAGCAGGCCGAGCACCTCCCTGAGCGGCTCGGCGACGCCTAGGGCGTCAACACGACGCGACCAAAGGCCTGGCGGCTTTCGATGTAGGCGTGCGCCGCAGCCGCCTCGGCGAGCGGGAACGTCCGGTCAATCTGGACGCGCAGCTCCCCGCTCGCGAGCCGCTCGAACAGGTCGGCGATCATTCCGTGCACCCGGGCGTACTCGGTCATCATCGCCCCGCCGAGGAAGACGCCGCGCAGCGTGTTGTTCTGCGCCCATAGGTCCCTCGCCTCGACGCTCGAGCCGGCGCGGCCCGCCACCCCCACGCTGACGAGCGTCCCCCGGTACGCGAGCGCACCGATGCTGTCGACCAGGTTCTGGCCGCCAATCGAGTCGAGGACCACGTCGGCTCCGCGCCCGTCGGTCAGCTCGCGGGTTCGCTCGACGAAGCTCTCTCTGGCGTAGTTGATGCCGTGGTCCAGACCGAATTCCCTCAGGCGCTCGAGCTTCTCGTCGCTCGACGCCGTCGAGATCACGGTCGCACCCGCCTGCTTCGCGAGCTGGATCGCGGCCATCCCGACGCCCCCCGCGCCGGCGTGGATCAGGGCCGTCTGCCCGCCCTCGAGGTTGCCGGCGATGAACAGGCACTCCTGCGCGGTCCCGAACGCGACCGGGACGCAGGCGGCGTGAGCCGCGTCCAACCCGTCCGGGATTGGCCAGGTGGAGATCGCGGGAACCGGCCGCTTGGAGGCATGCGAGCCCGCCATATTCAGAGTCACCAGCCGGTCGCCGACCGCCCGGTCCTCCACGCCGGCGCCGACCTCGACCACCGTTCCCGCGGCGAGGTACCCCACGACGTGCGGGACCGACGGAGGGGGCGAGCCGGCGCGGGCCAGGAGGTCACCGCCCTCGATGCTGATTGCCTCGACCTCGATCAGCACGCAGCCGTCGGGGCACTCGGGATCAGGCACCTCCTCGTAGCGGAGCACCTCCGGGCCGCCGTTCTCGTGGATCACCGCCGCCTTCATCCGGGCGCGACTCTATTCGAGGCCGGCCCCCTCGGCCGCCGCGGCCGTCCCGTGAGAGATAGGATGCGGACACTCGTCAGCGGAGCGAGGGGGAAGAGGTGTATGGGTAATCGCTTGAGGATCGCGCTCGTGGTGGTCGGCGTGATCGGATTCGCGCACGCCGCTGCTCCCGCCCAGGGCGCCCTGCCGCGGATCGACACCAGCGACGCCGACCGCTGCGACTTCATCGCCAAGCCGAACAACGGGCTCTGCCTGTTGCCGTTCCCGGACGACTACTACACGGTCAGCGACCCGGACACCCTCACCGGGCGCCGGATCAACCTGAAGACGGCGGCGATGCCCGCGAACATCGATGGCAAGCACGTCGACGCTCGGCCGTACAACCTCAACGACGGCTTCAGCCAGGGCCAACCGATCGTCCTCAAGGTCCCCGGCCTGAACACCCCCGCGGCCATGGACCGCACCGGCGCGGCGCCGATCAACCACATGGGCCGCTACCGGGATCCCGGCCAGCCGATCGTGCTCCTCGATGCCGACACCGGCAAGCGGGTGCCGATCTGGTCCGAGATCGATTCCAACGCCACGAAGCCGGCCAGGGTGGCGCTGGAGATCCACCCGGCGAGGAACCTCGCCGCGCAACACCGCTACATCGTCGCCCTGCGAAACCTGAAGACGGCCAGCGGCGAGACGATCCAGGCCCCCGCCGCGTTTCGCTACTACCGCGACCGCGTCCCCTCGGATCAGCAGGCGATCAACCAGCGCCGCAACCACTTCGAGGGCATCTTCCAGACCCTGAAGAACGCCGGTATCGGCCGCCAGAGCCTCTACCTGGCCTGGGACTTCACGGTGGCCAGCGACTGGAACATCGCCCAGCGGGTGCTGGGCATGCGCCGCGATGCCTTCGCCGAGCTCGGTGACACGAAGCTCGCGGACCGGGTGGTCCAGGGAACCTCGCCGGCCTTCGACGTCACCAGCGTGACCAACTTCACGCTCGCCCAGAACCCCCGCGTGGCGCGCGAGGTGAAGGGCACGTTCACGGTGCCCTGCTTTCTGGCGCCGGACTGTGCGCCGGGAGGAAGGTTCCAGCTCAACGACAACGGCGTCCCGACGAGGCACGGTGACTGGACCGCCAACTTCGACTGCATCATCCCGCGCTCGGCCGTCCAGGGCACGCCGTCTCCCGCCCGCCCGTCGCTCTACGGACACGGCCTGTTCGGCAGCGCTTCGGAGGTCACCTCGAGCGGCCAGGCGGAGCTCGCCAACACCTACAACTTCGTCCTCTGTGCCACGGACGAGATCGGCATGTCCAGCAGCGATCTTCCGAACACGGCCGGGATCATCAGGGACCTGTCCGAGTTCCCGGAGCTCGCCGACCGGCTCCAGCAGGGACTGCTCGACGAGCTCTACCTGGGCCGGGTCATGATCCATCGCCAGGGCTTCAGCAGCCATCCCGCCTTCCACGTCAACGGCACGCTTGGTACGCCCTCGGTGATCGACAGAAGCCAGCTCTACTACGACGGCAACAGCCAGGGCGGGATCATGGGTGGCGCCCTGACCGCCATCTCGCCGGACTTCACGCGCGCGGCGCTCGGTGTGCCCGCGATGCGGTACTCGCTGCTCTTGCCTCGCTCGGTCGACTTCGACTCCTTCGCGGCGATCCTCTATCCCCGCTACCCGGACGAGCTCGCCCGGCCGCTGTTGCTCTCGCTGATCCAAATGCTCTGGGACCGTGGCGAGCCCAACGGCTTCGCGCACCGGATGACGGACGTGCCGCTGCCGAACACCCCGCCGCACAAGGTGCTCTTGAACGTCGCCTTCGGCGACCATCAGGTGACGAACTGGGCGGCTGACGTCGAGGCGCGGACGATCGGCGCCTCCACTCACACACCGATCCTCGACCCGGGGCGCTGGCCCGACGTCGACGAGCTGTTCGGCATCCCGCGAATTCAGAGCTACCCGTTCACCGGTTCGGCGATCGTCTACTGGGACATCGGGCCCGTGCGGCCTGACCCGGACAACCCCGGCCAGACGATCGGCGTGCCCCCGCCGCCGATGGAGAACGTGCCGAACAGGGAGGGCGAGGATCCCCACGGCGCACCTCGCGGAGCCCCGGACGCGCTGAAGATGGTTTCCCAGTTCCTGCGACCCCAGGGCGCGATCACCGACGTTTGCGCCGGCCACCCGTGCTACGCGGGGGGTTGGACGGGCCCCTAGGGCCGCGTTAGGGGGCCGGCGAGGGCCCCTAGTCGCTCGGATAGCATGCCGGCGATGGCCGGCCTGGTGCTGGGACCGCTACTGCGCTACGTGGGCAGCACCGAGGCGACGATCTGGGTGGAGACCGACGGGCCGTGTGAGGTTGAGGTCCTGGGTCGAAACACACGGACGTTCGGCGTCGAAGGCCACCACTACGCCCTGGTGTTGATCGAGGACCTCGAACCCGGCTCGAGCGAGGAGTACGAGGTCAAGTTGGACGGCGAGCGAGCCTGGCCGCCGCCGGACTCGAGCTTCCCGCCGAGCGTCCTGCGCACGTTCAGGGAGCGGGAGCAGCTCGAGCTCGTGTTCGGCTCCTGCCGCGTGGCACTGCCCCACGAGCCCCCCTACACCCTGCCGAAGGAAACCGACGAGGAGAACGGACGCGGGTTCGACGCCCTGCATGCCCTGGCCCGCTCCCTGCTCGAGGCGGACGCGCCGAGCTACCCCGACCTGCTCTTCCTCTGCGGCGATCAGGTCTACGCCGACCAGGTCTCGCCGCAGACCCTCGAGTTCATCCACGAGCGCGACGATCGGCCACCCGGGGCGCCTCCAGACGAGGTGGCCGACTTCGAGGAGTACACGCGGCTCTACCGGGAGGCATGGAGCGACCCCCTGATCCGCTGGCTGTTCTCCACGGTCTCGAGCTCGATGGTGATCGACGACCACGACATGCACGACGACTGGAACATCTCGCGGGCCTGGTGCGAGGACATGGAGCGCCGGCCGTGGTGGCGCGAGCGTGTGATCGGCGGGATGATGGCCTACTGGCTGTATCAGTTCATCGGCAACCTCTCGCCGCGCGACCTCGCCGATCGCCCGCTGTGGAATCGGGTCAAGGACGCCGAAGACGCGGGCCCTGAGCTGCGCGCCTTTATGGCGAAGGACGACCGCGAACGCGAGGGGAAGCGCTGGAGCTATTACCGCGACCTCGGCACGACGCGGCTGATCGTGCTCGACGATCGCACCGGGCGCCTGCTCGAGGAGGGCGAACGCAGAATCGTCGACGACGAGGAATGGGAGTGGATCGTCGAGCGCTCCACCGAGCGGGACGAGATCGACCACCTGCTCTTCGGCAGCTCGGACCCCTGGCTGCTCGTCCCGAGCCTCCAGAACCTCGAGGCCTGGAACGAGCAGGTGTGCGGGGGACGCTGGGGGAGGCTGGCTGCTCGTCGCGCGGAGCGCATGCGCCAAGCGCTCGACTTCGACCACTGGGGAGCCTTCCAGGCGTCGTTCAGGCAACTCGTCCGGCTCATCCGGGAGGTCGGCTCGGGCGAGCATGGAGAACCGCCGGCGACCATCGGGGTGCTCTCCGGCGACGTCCATCACGCTTATCTGGCGGAGGTCGCATTCCCCCGCGGCTCCGGGGTCCGGAGCTCCGTCTACCAGGGCGTGTGCTCCCCCTACCGCAACGCGCTCGACAGCCGTGAGCGGCGCACGATCAAGCTCGCCCACACACAACCGGTCGCCGCCCTCACCAGCCGCCTCGCCGCGGCCGTCGACGTCGGGGACCCAGGCATCCGCTGGCGCCTGTGCGAGGGCCCTTACTTCGACAACCAGGTGGCGACGCTGAAGCTCGACGGACGTCGCGCGAGCATGAAGCTGGAGAAGGTCCCGCATGACCCCGAGGGGCGCGACGAGCGGCTGGAGCTCGTCTTCGAGCGCCGGCTGAGCTGAACCCGCCGGGCGCGCCTATTCCTCCCCCTGCACCGCGGCGAGGATCTTGGCAAGCGCCCCGCGCATGATCCGTGAGACCTGCATCTGAGAGACCCCCAAGCGGCGACCGATCTCATGCTGCGGGAGGTCCTGCTCGAAGCGCATCCGGAGCACGATGTGCTCGCGCTCGGTGAGCTCGGTGCCCTCGGCGGCGACCTGCGACTCCACCCGGTCATACCCCGGCTCGGGCCCACCAACCGTCTCGACCATCGGCTGCGACTCGGAATCCTCTGGGCTCCGCTGGGCGTCCAGCGAAAGCGGCCGGCGCGCGGATTCCGCCTCCAACGCCTCGATGACCTCCTCCTCGGAGAGCTCGAGGCGCTCCGCGATCTGCGAGACGGTCGGCGTCCTTCCCAGCTCGTCGGAGAGCGCAGCCGCCGCCTGCCGCACGACCAAGGTTCGCTCCTGGAGGGTGCGCGGCAGCCGCAGGTCCCAGACGCGGTCCCTGAAGTGGCGGCGAAGCTCGCCCAGGATGGTGGGCGCCGCGTACGCCTTGAAGCTGTCGCCGCGCTCCGGATCGAAGCCGTCGAGCGCCTTGACCAAGCCGAGACTCGCCACCTGGATCAGGTCTTCGAGCGGCTCGGGGGTCCCGCGGTAGCGAAGCGCGAGGCTCCGGGCCAGGGGCAAAAAGCGGCGGACGAGCTCCTCCCTGAGCAGCGGGTCGCGAGTCGCCGCATATCGGCGTAGAAGCGACGCCTCGCCGGTCACCGAGGCTGTCCGCTCCCGCGCGACAGGGGGCGTCGCGCCACGTCCTTGCATATAGCACCCTCCACAGAGAAGAAAGAACGGTCTTTCTAGCACATGCACAGACCGGCCTGTCTCGCGGTAGGCTTGGACGGGAGATGTCAAGCTCAGTGACTGGAAACGGCAACCGCGAGACGGACGCTCGGGAGCGGATCGTGGAGGGCTCCTATGAGTTGTTCGCCCAACGGGGGATCCAGGCCGTGGGCGTGGACGAGGTGATCGAGACCGCCGGGGTCGCCAAGGCGACGCTCTACCGGCACTTCCCCTCGAAGAACGATCTTGTGATCGCCTTTCTCGAGCGCCGCGAGGAACGCTGGACCCGTGAGCTTGTCGAGGCGGGAGCTAGAAGCCGCGGCTCCACCCCGGAGGAGCAGCTATTGGCGATCTTCGACGTGTTCGACGAGTGGTTTCGGCGCGAGGACTTCGAGGCTTGCTCCTTCGTCAGCGTCCTGCTCGAGATGGGCCCCGACCACCCGGCGGGCAAGGCGAGCATGCGGCATCTCGAGAACATCCGATCCATCGTGCGTGGCCTCGCCGAGGAAGCCGGCCTTCGAGATCCCGCCTCGTTCGCGCACTCGTGGCACATCCTCATGAAGGGCTCGATCGTTGCCGCCGTGGAGGGCGATCTCGAGGCGGCACATCGGGCCCAGTCGATGGCGCGCGAACTGATCGACCAGCACCGCTAATGGCGAGTTTGTGGCGCATACCGCCTCAAACTCGCCAGTCGAGCGCCCGCCACTCCCGCTCGATGTCTCGCATCATCTGGGGATAGACGATCAGGTGCCGGAAGGGCCTGATCGCAGCCAGGTAAGCGGTTCCGAGCAACCCGTTGGGCTTCACGATGACCGCGAGCTGCCCGCGGTAGCCGCCGGTCCCGTCCGGGACCCAGCCGATGTGCACGACCCCGTGAACGGTCCGGTTGGCGATCTCCGCAGCCCACTCGTCCCCGAGCAGGTAAAACGGGCTGAACGGCAACGCCTCGGGTTCCGGGCCGGGTGGTGCTTCGCGCAGATCCGCAGGCAACCGGTCGCGAAGCGTCGCCACCCTGGAGCGCAGTCCGGCTCCCGGGTCCTCCCAGCCGAGCAGCTCACCAACCTTCCACCGGATGGCGAACAGGGCCCGGACGGTGGCGGCGGAACTCTGCGACGGATCCATGGAGGCGAACAGCTGCACGAGCTGAGGAAAGTCGTGCGGACCGCCCGGCGTCGGCAGGGCCCAGACGTCCACGAGCCGGAAGTCGCGGGTGAGCTCGTGGATTCGCCAGGGCCGGGAGGTGTGCGCGGTGTTGGGGAGCCTCGCTCCGGGCACCTTGGTGGCGAGGTTCAGGCGACCCGCTCGTAGATCAGGACCAGGACGCCGTCGCCGACGACCTTCGACTCTGCAAGGCGCAGGTTGCGTCGCTCGGGCGTCTCCTCGAAGGCCTTCTTGCCCGTCCCGAGGACCACCGGGAAGATCATCAGGTTGACCTGGTCGACGAGGTCGCTCTCGATCAGCTCCTGAACGAGCCTGTGGCTGCCCGGCACCTGCAGCTCGCCGTCGAACTCCTCCTTCAGCTTGCGCACCTGGGCCGTCGCGTCGCCGCTGTCGAGGACCGTCGTGTTGTTCCACTCCGGTTCCTTGAGGGTCGTCGAGACGACGAACTTGGGCATCGCGTTGAACTTGTCGGCGAACTCGCCCTCGCGCTCCGGCCAGGCGCCGGCGAAGCTCTCGTACGTGCGCCGGCCGATCAGTAGGGCGTCGGCCTGTCTCGTCTCGTCCAGCTTGAACTGGTTCCCGTCGTCGCCGCGCTCGAACTCGAATGACCAACCGGGGTACTTGAAGTCGGGCTCGCCTCCCGGCGCCTCCATCACGCCGTCGAGCGATACGAACTCCGTCACCACGATCCGTGCTGCCATCAGAGGTCTCCTTCGGTTGGGCCGGTCCCTTTGGGGTGGTCTAGTTAGTACCCAGCGGTCTATCAACTTGCCCTTGACAAGACCGGGCTCGGCTCGCGAACTAATCGCTAGAGGTGGAAGCGCGGACGATGAAGGTGATGGAGCCGGCGTCGCTCGGGCGGCTCGGTCGCCACCTGCTCTGGTGAGGTTGCCGGGGCCGACCGCACGAACAGCCAGGTGAAGACGGTGCCCACGGCCACAAGCCCCACCAGGACCCAGCTCGAGCGAGCCAACGCCGTCGGGAAGCCATGAGGTCCGAGCAAGTTCTGGAACACGGCGCCGGTCACCGCCAGGGCCACGGCGCCCGCCAGCACGCGGTCCATCGCCAGTACCCCCGATGCAATCCCCGCCTTCTCGGGCGGCATGGCGGCCATCGCGGCGCTCGACATGGGGGCATACACCAGCCCCAGTGCGATTCCGAACAGGAGGTACCCCGGAAGCACGAGCCCGTACCCCGAGTCGTCACTGATCTGCGTCATGAAGATCAGCCCCGCCACGCCGCAGAGCATTCCGGCCGTCATCAGGCCCCGTTGCCCGAAGCGCGCGATCAGCCTCCCAGCGAGGGGTGAGATCACGATCATCGGCGCGGTAATCGGCAGGATCAGCAGCCCCGTCGCGGTGGCCGAGTGGCCGAGGGGGCCCTGCAGGTATTGGGGCTGGAAGAACATCAGGCTCCAGTAGGCGCCCACGAGCGCGAAGGCCGCCGCGCTGGCGCCGAAATACGGCCCGTTTCGAAACAGCGCGAAGTCGACGATCGGCTGCTCGACGCGGTGCTCCACAACCCAGAACGCGACCATCAACGCCGCGCCCGTCCCCAGGAGGCCAATCGTCTTGGCCGACCGCAGCCCCCAGACGTCCGACTCCACGAGTGGGAGGACGAGAGCCGTCAAGCCGGCCGCGAGGATCAAGAGCCCGGCCAGGTCGAGGCGGCGGGTCGCCGTCCGGTCGCGAGTCTCGGGCACGGCGACCAGCACCACCGCGGTGCCGACCACGAGGACCGGGACGTTGATCCAGAAGATCAATCGCCAATCCAGATCAACCAGCAGTCCCCCTGCGAGCGGTCCGAGCGCCAGCGCCAATGAAGAGACCGCCGTCCAGATCCCGAGGGCCTGCGCCTGTCGTTCGGCCGGGAAGGCCTCGGTGACGATCGCAAGCGAGAGCGGCAGAATCGCGGCGGCGCCCACCCCCTGAACGATGCGCCCGGCGATGATCGCGGCCTCGCTCCAGGCGGCGCCCGAGAGCACCGACCCGGCGGCGAAGATCGCGAGGCCCAGCGCGAAGATCGTCCTGCGACCGTAGATGTCGCCCAGGCGCCCGCCCGTAACGACGAGCGCGGCGATCACCAGCAGATACCCGTTCATCACCCACTGGAGGCCGCTGGACGACGCGTCGAGCTCGCGCTCGATTGCCGGCAGCGCAAGAACCACTATGGTCGAGTCGAGCATGAGCACGAACAGACCGGTGCTGGCTCCTACCAGCGTCCACCACGGCCGGTTTGCTTCGGTGACACGCCAGGGCACGAACGCGACTCTCGTTCAGGCGACCGTCTCGCGACGGTGATCAGCGAAGAGCCCGAGGGCGTAGCGCCCCGCGGGGTGCCCACGTGCCTGCCTGACCAGTAACGCGGTGTGGGCGGGCAGCACCTCGGGTTGAGGGAGCGGGACGCCGTAGATGGGCGGCACGATGACCGAGGCCGAAAGCGCTGCGAACGTGAGGTCCGCGGCACCGAACCGTCCACCGCACAGGTATTCGCGGCCGTCCGCGAGCAGCTCGGCGACGAAGTCGAACTCCCGCCAGACCGCGGCCTCGTCCTCCCCCTCGATTCCAGGAGTCACGCCGAGCTCGCGCCGGGCCCATCGCACGGCGAGCGGCCACCCAAGGCGGAGCGCGCGATCCTCCCACCGCGGCACGCCCTGATTGTTGAAGCGCAGCATCAGTTTCCGCTGGGCAAGCATGTGGACGTACATCAGGCGCCGGCCCGTCGGCCCGAGGCCCTCGTCGAAGCGGCGGCACAGCCGCTCGACCTGGGCCCGCTCCGAGGGCTCTGCGGGGAAGAGCCGGTGCTCCGGGCCCGTGTGCTGATCGACCCAGATCAGGATCTCCTCGGACTCACCGAGCACGCGTTCCGGTGTGACCAGAACCGGGACCGTGGCCCCGCCGCCCGCCCGACGGGCCGCGATTCGATGGATGGCCTGGACGTGGCGCTCCTCCCGGTATGGGATTCCGGCCCGCTCGAGCGCCCAGCGGGCCTTCTCGCAGTAGTGGCTGATCGGAATCGTGACGAGCCGCAACACCGCGGGGAGCATAGGCGCCGCGTTGCCGTAGAACTCCGGCATGGCCCCGGCCGAGGCAACGACCGTCGATGCCGGTGGGCGCGACCTGCGCGTCTCCAACCCCAACCGCGTGATCTTCCCGGCGACCGAGCGCTCGGGCGCGGTGACCAAGCTCGACATCGTCCAGTACTACCTGGCCGTTGAGGAGGGCATCATGCGCGCGCTCGAACGGCGGCCGACGACGCTCGAGCGCTGGCCGAAGGGCGTCCACCCGGGCATCGTCCTTTCCACGCGCGAGAAGGGCGGTGGCGACGCCTTCTTTCAGAAGCGCATCCCACGTGGAGCTCCGGACTACGTGCAGACCGCGCGGATCGAGTTCCCGTCGGGGCGCCACGCGGATGAGATCTGTCCCACCGAGGTGGCCGTTGTCGGCTGGGCGGCGCAGATGGGCACGATCACTTTTCATCCGTGGCCGGTTCGCAACGACGACGTGGACCATCCAGACGAGCTGCGCGTCGACCTGGACCCGCAGCCGGGCACGGACTTCGCCGACGCGGTGCGAGTTGCTGCCGAGGCACGGGTCCTGTTGGGCGAGCTTGGCTACACCGGTTTCCCGAAGACCTCGGGGGGCCGAGGTGTCCACATATACATCCGGATCGCGCCACGTTGGACGTTCACGGACGTTCGCCACGCCGCGATCGCCTTTGGGCGGGAGCTCGAGAGGCGGTTACCGGGGCAGGTGACGACCAAGTGGTGGAAGGAGGAGCGCGGCGAGCGCATCTTCGTCGACTACAACCAGAACGCGCGCGATCGCACCATCGCGTCGGCTTACAGCGTGCGGCCGAAGCTCGGCGCGCCGGTATCCGCACCGCTCACGTGGGACGAACTGGCCGAGGTCGCACCCGAGGACTTCACGGTCGAGACGATGCCCGCGCGCTTCGCCGAGGTGGGCGATCGCCACGCGGCAATCGACGACACGGCGCATTCGCTGCAACCGCTCCTGGACATGTACGAGAAGGACGACAGCCAGGGAGAGGGCGACATGCCCTACCCGCCTGACTATCCGAAGATGCCAGGAGAGCCAAAGCGCGTTCAGCCCTCGCGCGATCGCGACCGCAAGCGGTCATGACCTCGGTCGGTTAAGGCGACTGCGGCAGCTTGGCCCTGCCGCGGGTGGTCACCGGCGCGGACGGCGGGGGCACGACCGGCCCGATATCGCCATCCGGCGCCTCGTCCAGGTCGACGATCACGGGCGCGTGATCGCTCGGCCCTCTGCCCTTGCGGGCCTGGCGGTCGACCCATGCCGCCCGAACGCGGCCGGCGACCGGCGCGCTGGCGAGCACCAGGTCGATCCGCATCCCGAAGTCCTGGTGGAACATGCCCGCGCGGTAGTCCCAGTAGGTGAAGACCCGCTCATTCGGCCAGCGATCGCGCACGACGTCGCGCAGGCCAAGCGCCTGGATCTCCGCCAGCGCCTCCCGCTCAGGCGGCGTGACGTGCGTCTGGCCAACGTAGGCGTCCGGATCGAACACATCGTCGTCGGTGGGCGCGATGTTCATGTCGCCACAGACGACCATCGCCTCCGGGCCGGCGGCAACCATCTCTTTCAGCGAGGCGAGCCACGCGAGCTTGTACTCGTAGTGCTCCGAGCCCGGCTCGCGCCCGTTCGGCACGTACACCGAGACCACCCGAATCCCGCCACACATGGCGGACACGGCGCGGGTCTCTGGATGGGGGAAGCCCGGCGCGCCATCGATTCCCAGAACGACCTCCTCGAGCCCCGCGCGCGAGAGGATCGCCACCCCGTTCCACGTTGCCTCGCCGTGAACCGCGACGGCGTAGCCGCGGTCGGCTAGCTCGTCTCCGAGTAGCTCATTGAACGCTTCGTCCGCGAGCTTGGTCTCCTGCAGGCAGACCACATCCGGTCGCCGCTCATCCAGCCAGGGCAGCAGGCGGGGCACTCGCTGCTTGACCGAGTTCACGTTCCAGGTCGCTATGCGCACGAGCCCACGCTAGCGGCCGCCCGCCCTTACCGACTCCTAACCGAGTCCTTGCGTCGCCGTTGAACGGGCTTGACCGGTGCCTGACGGGGGTGGCCGATCCTGGAAGCACATTCGTTGATTAAGTTCAAAGGAGGGAATCGGAATGAAGAAGACCCTGCTGGCGGCGCTGACGCTGGCGCTTGTGATCGGCGGAGCGACCGCGGTGTTCGCGGCCGTGGACGATCAGCGAGCACCTACGGCGGCGACCACCACGGTCGAGGACATCTCGGGTCCGTGCGACGAGGCTGAGCACGCGAATGACCCGCGGTGCGCGGATGGAAACGCCCGCGATGACAACGCCGCCGACCACCGCGGACGCGACGACGAGAACGAGGCCCGTGAGCCGGAGATGGGCGAGGACATCCCGGGTCCGTGCGACGAGGCCGAGCACGCGAATGACCCGCGGTGCACGGCTGCCGTCCCCGGCGACCAGCCCGGCCAGGACGAGGACGCCGACGATCGCGGAGAGGCGGTCGATGACGACCCCGGTGAGGTCGACAACAGCGGGCCGGGAAGTCAGAACAGCGGTCCGGGGAGTGAGAACAGTGGCCCGGGCAGCATCAACAGCGGTCCCTCGGGCCACGCCGACGACGAAGGTGGCGAAAGCGGCCACGGAGGCAGTGGCGAGGGCGACGACGACTGAGCCCTCCCGCGGTCGATTCGGGACACACAAGGCGATGGGGCGGCTGCGGCCGCCCCATCGCCTGCCACCACCGGCACCACCGCCCCCTACGATCAGACGATGGCCGTGGCGCGCAGAAAGATCCTGCTGGTCGAGGACGAGGCCTCGATCGTTCAGCCCCTCGCGGACGCGCTGGGCCGCGAGGGCTTCGACGCCCACGTCGCGAAGACCGCGGCCGAGGCGATTGAGCTCGGGCGCCAGCTCGAGCCCGACCTGGTTCTCCTCGACCTGATGCTTCCCGATGGCTCCGGTTTCGACGTCTGCCGCGAGCTTCGCCGCAAAAGCGACGTCCCGATCGTGATGCTGACCGCCCGGGGCGACGAGGCGGATCGGGTCGTGGGACTCGAGCTGGGGGCCGACGACTACGTAGTCAAGCCCTTCAGCGCGCGTGAGGTGATCGCACGCATCCGGGCCGTGCTCAGACGCGCCGGACCGGCGCCTGCAGCCGCGGAGGGCCCGATAGAGATCGGCGACCTGCGGCTCGACCCGGACAGGCGCAGCGTCGCGCACGCCGGCGAACCCGTCGAGCTCGCCCGCAAGGAATTCGAGCTGCTCCACCGTCTGATGAGCGAGGCCGGCAGGGTGGTCACGCGCGAGCAGTTGATCGAGGACGTGTGGGACATGAACTGGTTCGGTTCCACCAAGACGCTCGACGTCCACGTCTCGAGCCTGCGCCGCAAGCTCGAGGAAGACCCGGCTGCACCGCGCTACATCCACACGGTTCGAGGCGTTGGATTCCGGTTCTCGGCTCCGGGCGAGGCCGAAGACTGATCGGAGAGCGCTGGCCACGATGAGCCTGCGTGCAACCCTCCTCGCGGCCTTCGCGTATGTGCTCGTGGTGGTGATCGTTGTGCTCGAGGTCCCGCTCGTGCTCAACATCTCCCGTCGCGTCGACGCCGAGGTGAAGGCGGAGTCGTCCGGGCAGGCTCAGCTGATCGCGACATCGGCGGGCGACCAGCTCGAACGCCGAGGCGCCATGCAGCGGCTTGTCGACCGGTCCGCTCGCGCGCTCGGGGGTCGAGTCATGGTGGTCGACGACTCGGGTCGAGTGATCGTCGACTCCGCTGGCTCCCGCCTGCGGGGCGCCCCTTACGGGAGCCGTCCCGAGATAGCGCAGGCGCTCACCGGCGAGACCTCCCAGGGCACTCGTGAGAGCTCCTCGCTCAGCGAGGACCTCCTCTACACCGCGGTGCCCGTGGTCCACAGGGGACGGACGGTCGGCGCGGTGCGGGTCACCCAGAGCGTCGATGCGGTCCACACGGAGGTCCGCAACGATGCGCTCGCGCTGGTCGGGGTCGGAGCGGCGGCGCTGGTGCTTGGCTTGGTGGTCGCCTGGCTTCTCGCCGGATTCCTCTCCCGTCCGTTGGGCTCGCTGGCCCACACGGCGCGGCGGGTGGGTGCGGGCGATCTGGACGCGCGCGCGCCCGAGACCGGGCCCCGAGAGCAACGCGAGGTCGCCCGGGCATTCAACGAGATGACCTCACGGCTGCAGGACGCGCTCGAGGCGCAGCGCGACTTCGTCGCCAACGCGTCCCATCAGCTCCGCACGCCGCTGACCGGGCTCCGCCTCCGAATCGAGGCCGCAAGCGACGGCTCCACCGAGCCCCAGGTGACCGAGGACCTGGCCGCGGCCGAGCGTGAGGTGGCGCGGCTCGGCGGGCTGCTCAACAACCTCCTCACGCTGGCCAAGCAGGGGCAGGAATCCCCGAAGCCGAGCCCGGTCAGCCTCACCGCCGCAGCCGGGGCCGCGCGGGACCGATGGCTGGCGGACGCGCGGTCGCGCCGCCAGCGGCTGTCGCTCTCCGGCCCGGACGAAACGGAGGTTCTCGCCTCGCATGAGGATGTGGGGATCGTGCTCGACAACCTGCTGGAGAACGCGATCAAGTACTCGCCGCCGGGAGGCACTGTGACGATCGAATGGGGCACGGCCGATCGCTCGCCGTTCGAATGGGATTCCGGGTTCGTGGCCGTCTGCGACGACGGGCCGGGGCTCGCTGCCGGGGAGGAGAAGCGCGTCCTCGACCGCTTCTTCCGCGGGGGTGCTGGCGCCGCCCAGCCGGGGACCGGCCTCGGCTTGGCGATCGTCGACGTCCTCGCGCGTCGCTGGCGAGGCTCGGTCGAGCTCCGGAACCGCGCCTCCGGAGGCCTGCGGGCAGAGGTCATGCTTCCTCTCGCACCCAAGCGGGCGAACCGCGCCACGGACGGCTTGCCAAACCTTCAGGAGGACTTGGGGAAGTCCTTACCCGGGCACCGCTAACGTGATCAGCGCATGAGTTTTCGGCAAAGGATCACGCTCGGCTCGCTGGCCTTGCTTGGCTTGGCTGTGGCGGCGGCCATGGGCGTGCTGGCGAACGCAATCGCTGGCGACTCGATCGGGCTCTCCGCGAAGCCGCTCCGTGCCGGCGATCAGCTCGCGCCGGCGACGGCCGGCCGGCCGTCCTCCGCGGACGAGAAGGCGGGCTCCGGATCCGATCGCACGCAGGCCGAAGGCTCCAAGCCCGATCGCACGCAGTCCGACGACACCGGAGGCGCAACGACGGCAACGACGCCCCCGGCCACCACCGCAGAGCCGGGCGACGACCACGGCGGCGTGGAGCCGGGCGACGGCCACGGTGGCGCAGTCGACAACTCAGGCCCGGGCTCGGTGAACAGCGGCAGCGGCAGCTCGGGAAGCGGCAGCTCGGGCGACGACTAGCCCCTCCTGGCGCTCCGTCGGCCGCTCACGAAGCCCGCGCGAACCGCGCCAGCAGCGGAAGCACCAGGCGCTGTAGCGCGGGCGGCGGTGAGGTCATCACCGTCTCGTCGCGGAATCGCAGCGCGAAGTCGGCGACCCAGGTCGCCCCGCGGAAGCTGGTAGGCAGGTTGCGCTTGTTGAAGAGACCCTCGCCCGCCGCCCGGGCACTCTCCGTGAGGAAGTCCTCGAGCCGTCCCGCCGGCGTAACCCTGGTCCGCATCCGAGCCGGGCGACCGCTCTCGTTTCTGAGCTCATGGCGGACGTTACGGCCGATGAGGACCTGCCCGTCCGCGGGCACGAGATCGCGCGAGACCCCATCGAGCTTCACACGCGCCGTGCCCTCCAGAGTCTCCCAGTGCTCCTCCAGGGACGGGTGGAAGTGCTCGGGCAGGTGCGCGCCGTCGTCCATCCAGGTATAGACCCATAGCTCGGTGCCCTCGCGGCGAAAGCTGTAGGAGACGCGGTGGATCGGGTCCTCGACCTCGCCCCGGGCGCTGCTCAGAATCGCCTCCTCGCTGCGGGCCTCGTCGGTCGTCCCCGGTGGGGTCGTCTTGGTGGTCATCTCGCAACCTCCTTCGTGGTCCGTCCTGAGATCCACCATAGCAGCTATGTTACTGATGAGTAACTCATGGCTCCCCATGCTTCCCAACGACGCCTTCCAGTCGCCGAGCGACGCGCGCTGATCGTCGAGGCGGCGGGCCAGCTGTTTGGCGAGCGCGGCTACGACGGAGCCCGCCTCGACGAGATCGCAGCCGCCGCTGGGGTGACCAAGCCGATCGTCTACCGCCACTTCGACTCGAAGCGCGACCTCTACCTCGCGTTGCTCGACCGTCACCGCGACGACCTGGCCGGTTTCGTCGCCTCGATGCCGGCCGAAGGGACTCGGGAGCAGCGCTTGCGCACGGTGCTCGAGATCTGGCTCGACTACGTCGAGACCCGCTCGTACTCCTGGAAGATGCTGTTCCGGGACACCGGCGGCGGCTCTGAGATCGCCGCCCGCCGGCGTGAGGTGCATGCGGAGGCGCGGGGCGTCCTGGTGCAGCTGATCCGTTCACTGGCCTCCTCCCCGATTCCTCGGCGCGAGATCGAGCCGCTCGCCGAGCTGATGAGCATGGGGATGGCGGCTCTCGTTCTCTGGAGGATCGAGGACGCCGGCGTCTCGCGTGCGGCGGTTCTCGATGCGCTCACAACGGCCTGGGTGAGGCTGCTCGCGTGAGGCGTGCTAGCACGCGGGCTGCGAATGGCATGTGCTGAGAGCGCCACACATGTCGCTCCTCGAATCGCCAGGCGTAAATGGGGTTGCCTTGGCGAACCAACTGGAGCAGGCGCGGTTCGGCGAGCTCGTCGACCGACCACTCGTACAGGTCTTGCAGGCGCGGAGCGATTACCGCGTAGTCGAGCACCCGACCAAGGCGCCGCTCATCGGCGATGTAACGCTCGACGGCGCCGTCGAGCGGATAGCGGTTCGGTAGCACACGCCTGAGCGAGAGGAACACTCCAGCCGCTCCAAGGCGCGGATCGCCCACCACACGGCCGAGCGGCGCCAACCGTCCCAGCGCCAGGTCCGGCGCTGCGACGAGCGCGTGCGCGTAGAGCACGCGGAGCAGCGCGACGTTCATGAAGAATCGCTCAGGCGCGCTCTCCGCCTCGGCGAGCCCCCGATGCTCCAGGTAACCGCCCACGATGCTCGCGTTGTGTGCTCGGTACCAATTGCGTCCCGTCGGTCTCGCGCTGAACTCCAACCAAAGCCGCACGGCCCGCGACGACGGCTCTCCTGCCAGGCCACCAAGAAGCGCGACCGTTTCGCACCCGTCCCGGAGCAGGCGCTCGTTGACACCCCGCCACCACACACTGCCGGGCGGTGACGCGTAGAGCGAATTGAGCACGCCGCGCTGCGCCTGCCAGCGCATGAACGACAACGCCGCCCGTCGGAACGGCAGGTGGCGCGGCGCGCTGCCCGTCGGCCCGTGGAACAGGCGTGCCATCAACGCCAGGCGTGCCGCTGGATCGTTGCGCGCGGCCTCGACCTGCGCCTCGGCCAAGGCGAGTGCGCCTGCCTGCTGGCTCATCGACGCGTATTGGGCATTGGCGCGCGATTCGGCGCTACCGCTGCTCGCCATCCAGGTCAATCCGGACCGTCATCAGATCCGTCTGCATGAAGCGTACGGTCGCCGTATTCAGTCTCGTGATCGGCCGCCTCGAACCGATGTACCGCAGCCTCTCGCGTGGATCATCCTCGGGGACGAGCCGGGCGGTGCCCTCGCGCCATCGTCGGCCGACGTGAATGCGAACGCGAGGATTCGCCTCGATGTTCCTGACGTAGCTCGCCCGGCGCCCGTGCTCGGCAACGATCCAAAAGACCCCGTCGTCGAGGCCGTTGGTGACCGGGTTGCGTCTCGGCTGCCCGGACTTGCGACCAATGGTCTCCAGGATCGCGATCCCCGGCGCCGGAATCCCGACGCGAAACAGCCCGCGGACGACGGGATTGAACGCGTACCTGGCTAACCCGCTGGCGAGCCTCCGCTTCGTCTTTCGGCGCGCCGGCACCAGGGCACAACCTACCGCCCCGAACGCGATGGCTTCCCTAACCGGGTTCGGGCGCGGTCCGCGTCGTCCGCAGGGTTCGGACGAACGCAAACGACCAGATCGCGATCAGGATCAGGTCGAGCAGCGTCGCGAGCAGCCAGGGCGCCGGGCGGGCCCAGCCGATCGCCAGCGCGGCCGCCGCACCAAGCAGCAATGCCACCGCGAGCGGGCGGTAGAGCCGAGCGAGCCTTCGGTAGTCGGCGAGCGCGATGATCGCCGGCACGAGGGCGATCAGCAGGGCCGCGACCGAGCCGGCCAGCAGCCAGCTCGAGGGCTCGGGCGTGCGGGCGTCGGCGGCGTGCTCGATCAGGCTCACCATGCCGGCGCCGGCTGCCGCCACCGCGAGCGCGATCGGAAGCTGGCTGTAGAGCCACAGCACCAGCGAGCCTCCGTCCTGACGCGGCAGCCGGCGCCCGACGAAGTCGAAGTAGGTCCACCAGAAGCCGAACGCGACGCTGAGCCCGAGAATGCCCGTCGCCACCGTGCGGAAGTCGAGGTCCTCGACCCCCTGCAGCCCGTCGACCACGCCGACGACGACCTCGCCGAGGACGATGATGATGAACAACCCGTAGCGCTCGGCCATCGAGGCCGTGGCCCTGATCCCCAGAGAGTCATCGGGCGTACGCAGCATGTAGATGACGACGAGCGCGATCGACCCGACGACGACGGCCGCCCAGACGGCCACCCGCGCCGTGTCCTCCATGCCCGAGGTGGCGACCAGCACTCCGATCGAGACCACCAGGCCGACGAGGTAGCGGAGCGCCCCCGGACGGTACTCGGGCGCATCGGTCCGGTACACCGAGGCCCACTGCCATACCAGGACCGCCAGCAGCACCGCGTAGGTGAGCGCGAACCGTTCCCCGTCGGTGCTCGCCGCGTGTGCGGTGAACGCGGCCAGCACGGTGAGGATCCCCATCTGCAAGAAGATGAACGAGCGGTTGCGCCCGTCCTCGCGGCCGTGCAGCTCGTGGAACTGCGCGCCGTTGAACCAGCCGATCCAGATCAGGCCGAAGACGACCGCGAAATCGATCACGCCCGACCACGAGACGTCTCCGGCCAGCGTATGCGCAAGCTGGCCGATGAGCGCCACGTAGACCAGGTCGTAGAAGAGCTCGAGGAAGCTGACCGTGCGGTCCTCGATCACCTCGCCGCGCGGCCGTGGCGGGCGCAGGAACCAACGACGCAGCCCCGCGCCCAGCGTCAGGGGTGAGCCGACCTCCGCTCCACTGCGCTCGCTCATCTCGCGCGCGAACCTATATGAGGTGTGGTTGTGCAGCGCGATCCTTTCCTCGCTGGCATGAGGCTCGCTCGACCGCTTGTGGCGGTTGGGGTGGCCTTGGCGCTCGCCGACGCGTCGGTCGTGACGCTCGCGCTCCCGCAGCTGATCGTCGAGCTCGACACGACTGTCGAGGGAGTTGCCGCCGTGCTCGCCGTCTACACGCTCGTTCTCGCCGTCGCGCTGATCCCGGCCGAACGGCTGCGACGACTCGTGGGCTCCACGCGTCTCGGCGTCTGGGGTTTCATCGTCTTCGCCGCGGCCGGAGCGGGGTGCGGCTTGGTCAACTCGTTGACACCACTTCTCCTGCTGCGCGGAGCGCAGGCGCTCGGCGCGGCTGCCGGTCTCATGGCCGGGTTCGCGTTCCTGACCGTCGAAGAGCGCGGCAGAGAGCGACTGTGGACAGCGGCCGCGGTGCTCGGGGCGGCCGTTGGGCCCGCCCTGGGCGGGATCCTCACCGAGCTGTTTGACTGGCGCGCGATCTTCCTCGTTCAGGCTCCGGTCGGCATCCTCTCTGCGGCGGCGTTGGCCGTGACCGGCTCGGCAGGCGTGACGATCGATGGGCCACTCGCCGCCGCGGAACAGGAGAAACCGGCTGCGCGTAAGCGCATCCAGCTCGGGGCGGCGGCCGCGCTCGGGCTCGTGTCGGCCGCGCTGAGCGCGGTGCTGTTCCTGCTCGTCCTCTTGCTCGTGTCGGGGTGGTCGCTGTCGCCGCTCGAAGCGGCGTTCGTGGTCGCGATTGTGCCCGCCGCTGCCCTGGTCGGGATGCGGATCCGGGGCGAGCCGCGTGTTCTCGCGACTGCAGGCTGCGCCCTGGTCGGTGCCGGTGTCGTCACGCTCGCATTCCTTCCATCGGCGTCGGTGGCGTGGACGGTGCTGCCGCAGGTCCTGGCGGGACTCGGCATGGGCCTCGCTCTCACGTCGCTCATCGGCCCCATGCTTCCCGAACGGACGCCGGCACAGACTGCGTCGCTGCTCGCGATTCGCCACGCCGGAGTCACGCTCGCGCTCTTGCTGGTGGCGCCGATCACCGCGGCACAGATCGACGACTCGGTCGCCGAGACTCGGGAGCGCGGCGCGGCACTGGTGCTCGACGCCGAGCTCGGGCCGCTCGACAAGATCGAGCTCGCGAGCGCCGTCACCGCCGACCTCGACCCGGTCGATCCACGCGAGACCCTCCGCAGCTCCCTCGATGCGGCGGCGGGAAGCGTGGGCGACGACCCCGAGACGGCCGCCGTATATGACGATCTCACGCGGCGGGCCGACGAGACGCTCGTGGCCGGCATCAACGACGCGTTCGCGGCCGCCTTCCTCGTTACCGGCGCGCTAGGCCTGCTCGGCGCGCTCGCCGTGTTCCCGTGGCGGGGCGGACGCGCCGCCCGCATCTCGCTCGTAGTGGCGGGCTCAGCGCTTGCCCTCGCGGCCTGCCAGGCCCTCCTCGCCAGAGGTGCCGAGCCCGAGGCGGTGGCCATCCTCAACCCTTGTGAGGGGCGCGATCTACCGGGGACGGGTGGCATCGGCGGCGTTGTTCAGGACGTCGCCCTGGCGGGACTCGACCGCGCAGCATGTGAGTTCGGCTCCTCGCGAGAGGAGCTCGCGATCGCGCTGGTGGACGAGGACGCCGCCACCACCTACGAGGCAGAGCACGGTGTCGACCCGCGCTCGATCGAGGATCTTGCCCGAGGCGCGCTGGGGTTCTAGGGCTGGGACACGATGAACCGCAACGCCACCTGGTCCAGGAAGCCGTTGTTGCCACACAGGGTGATCGCGTCGATCAGTTCGAGCCCTGCTTGGCGCGCCTCCGCCTCGACCCTGGCCTGGGTCAGATCTGCGTAGCTCCGCTCGGTGGCGCTCTCCTCACCGTCGACCCGGCGCGACCAGACGATCCGGAGCGATCGCTCCCCGTTTTGGCTGTACCAGTAGCTGTCCACCGGCTCCGTCTCGAACGTGCGCCCATCCAGTTCCGTCACCTGTGGGAAGAGCGGAGCATCCTCGTCAGCCCAAGCCGGCTCGAGGTCGGGGTGAAAGGTCATCCAGAACGACGAACCGTCCTGCCGCGCCAGGTGGCGAGCGGCGGACCCCATGACTGCCACCCGGTCCGCCCGGGTCTCGAACATCTGCACGAAGACCTGTGGGGCGATCACGAGGTCGAAGTGGCGCCCGAGGTTCACGAAGGAGCGGGCATCCGCGCAGATCGGGGAGATCTCCCCCATCCCGCCAGCCTGAGCCAGCCGCACGAGCTCATCGAGTAGCTCCTGCTCGGTGTCGAGGGCCCACACCTCGACCCCGAGCGCCCGCAGCCGAAGGGACACCCGCCCCACGCCGGCGCCCAGCTCGAGCACCGACTCGGCGCCGAATGTCGGCGCGGGCGAACCGCTCAGTGGGTTCGGGCTGCACAGGCCCAGCCAGAGGTCGAGGTCAGCCGTGTACTCGGCGTTCTCCATCTCGCACCACGCGACCTTCTCCCCCATCGAGGAGCTAGGCCGTCGCGGCCGCCAACGAGTGGTTCGCCAGGATGCGGTCGTCCGGATCCCAGCTGCGCTTCACCTGGGCGAGGCGCTCGCA
The DNA here is from genome assembly GCA_035573435.1 of Solirubrobacterales bacterium. Classification (GTDB taxonomy): domain Bacteria; phylum Actinomycetota; class Thermoleophilia; order Solirubrobacterales; family 70-9; genus AC-56. The sequence goes on along the minus strand of DATMZR010000024.1, from coordinate 18,982 downwards.
GGTCTCCGCGGGCAGGATCGCCTCGACGTCGCAGGGCCGCTCGGCGTAGTTGAAGTAGCCGCCCTCCGCGGCCCAGGGATCCACTGCGTCCGCGAGCCTGTCGAGGGCGCTGGTGATCGGCTCACGCAGCGCCGGGTCCATCAGCATGCCGATCCCCAGCATCACGAACTCGGCGTCGAGCTTGTCGAGCGCCCCATGGTCCTCGGGGGGGCGCCGGAGCGCTCCGCCAAGGTGGCGAAGCTCGGCGAGCAGAAGCGGCGAATTCGACTCCGGCCCCGCGGCGTCGACGAAGCTGGCGATCGCGTCGTCGGGCAGCACCGTCAGGAGGCCATGGTGACCGAGGCCCGGCACCGGCGGCTCGGGATCCATGGCGATCCGGGTGAGACCGGGGGCGGGAATCTGGTCGAAGGTGTCAACGGCCGGTTCACCGATCTCGCGCAGCGGCGCGATCGCCTGCTCCCCCTCCTCCCTGCTGCCGATGCAGGCTGCGGAAACGGCGAGCCACCTCTTCCCGCGCAGGGGCTCAGGGACGTCGGGGATCGGAGGCAGGTTGAGCATGCGCACCATGCTTCCGGCCTCCTCCGGCGCGTCCATGGTCCAATCGCGATAGGCCCTGATTCCCTCCTCCGTCAGCTCGGGCGAGAAGAGCAGAGCTCCGGCGTAAGCCTCCGAGACCGGCACAAGCTCGACGTGCAATGCCGTGACCACCGCGTAGCCGCCGCCACCGCCCCGAAGCGCCCAGAAGAGGTCGGCGTCGGTCGCGGCATCCACGGTGCGAGCCTCGCCATCCGCGGTGACCAGCTCGATCGCGGTCACCCGGTTGCACGCCCACCCGTACTTGCGACCGAGCCAGCTGAGGCCACCGCCAAGCGTGTAGCCCGTCACGCCCACGTTCGGCGAGGTGCCGGGCAGGAACGCCTGACCCGTCTTCGCCGCCGCCTCTCCAAGGTCGCTGGCCCACGCCCCCGCCTCGACGCGAGCGCGCCCATCCTCGACCTCGACGCCGCGCATGCGATCGGTCTTGATCAGGATCACGTCGTCGAGCGACCCAAGCGCGACGGCGCCGTGTCCGGTGCCCTGAGCCGCCACCCTCAGCCCGTTGTCGTGCGCGAAGCCGACCACTTTCGCGACGTCGTCGGGCCCCTCCACCAAGGCGACCGCGGAGGGGCGCTGATCTGCCGCCAGGTTCCAAGGCTGGCGCACCTGGTCCCAGTGCGCATCGTCGGCCGTCACCACATCCCCGCGGATGGAGAGTCCGGAAAAGTCCCCCACGGCGCGAACTCTAACCACCGCTCGGGTTCGGTACCCGCGCGGCGCTTGCGTCGCCTTGGCTCCTAGGATGTGCGCTGCTCGAGATGGCGCCGACGCAGGAAGGATCCGTGAGGCCGATCCACTCGCACACCCCTCATCTGAAGTTCGCCGCCGCTGTTTTCGCGGTGGTCATGCTCACCCTCGGACCCACCGCTTGCGGCGGCTCCGACGACTCCTCGGATAGCTGGCGAATCGGCCTGGAGGCGCCACTATCAGGTGATTTGAAAACCCTCGGTGAGGGGATGCTGAATGGCGCCGAGCTTGCCGCCGATCAGATCAACGCCGACGGCGGCCTCGAGGGCAGGGACATCGAAGTCGTCCCGATCGACGACGGTGGTGATCCCAAGATCGGCGTCCCAGCGGCGAAGAAGGCAATCGACGAGGGCCTCGACGGCGTGGTCGGGCCCTACAACTCCGGCGTGGGGATCGAGACGCTCCCGCTCTACAAAGACGTCGGTCTGGTTCCGATCCGCCTCACGTCTGACAACGACACCGAGGGCTTTGGGTTCACGTTGCAGCCCATGGTCTCCCAGATCGCCCCGGTGATCGGCGAGGCGCTGACCAAGTTCATCCGCGCCTCGAGGGTGGCTATCGCGTATGACAAAACCGAGGAGTACACGAAGGGCATCGCGGGCGAAGTCCGCAGCGACCTGGAGGGCCGTGGCGTTGACGTGACGGCGTTTCAGCAGCTCGAACCTGGCCAAGGGAACTACTCCGGCGTAGTCGACAAGCTCGCCGCCGGCAAGCCCGACGCGATTTACGCCGCGGTGTACTTCCCCGAGGGTGCCGGGATCGCCAAGGCCATCTCTCAGGGCTCGAGCCCCACCTGCCTTCTCGACTACGGCGCCTACGACACCGGCTACCTCCAGGACGCAGGCGACGCGGCGTCCAACTGCGAGGTGGTGGGCGTGCCCGCACCCCACGACTTCAAGGACTCAGGTGCCTTCGTCTCCCAGTACCAGGACCAGTTCGGCGAAGCCCCAGGCACGTGGAGCCCCTACACGTACGACTCGCTGAACATCCTCGCGCACGGGGTCGAGCAGGCCGGCGGGTTCGACGCCGACAAGCTGACCGCCGCGCTCGATGAGGTGCGGAACCAGCAGGGCTGGACCGGATCGATCACCTTGAAGCCCGGGAGCGGCAACCGTGAGCCCGCCACCGTGACGGTTGACAAGGTGGACGCCGATGGCGTCTTCAGCGTCGATCCGGACTGGGCCAAGACCGTCGGCGCGCCCTATTAGCGCCTAGGCGCCGAGCACGGCCTCGGTACACGGGAGCAGACGCGAATCGGCGAGCGCCGCGGTCCGAATCCGCGACGTCTCGAGGTAGTCGGGGTCCGCGACCATCTCGAGGAAGGCGCTGCGCGAGGGGTAGCGCACGACTGCGGCGACGTCCCATTCGCCATCGGCCGGTCCGATCAGCGCTGTGCCGCAGGCGCCCGCCCAGACAATCTCGCCGCCAACCCGCTGGAGGTGGGGCTGGGTCGCCGCCGCATAGCGCGCGTAGGCCTCGGCGCCGGAGATGCCCTCGCTCTCGAGGGGGCCGTCGGCCCCGTCCTTGAACCGCAGCAGGTTGAGCATGAACACCGGGCCCTCCGCGGCGGCCGACTCGGCGAACGCCTGGAACTGCTCCTGGGTCGGGTCGATGTGCTCCAGCGCAGACCCTCTAGCCGGCGCCTGACCGAGGAGCCGCCAAACGCTTGGTCGCTTGCGACATGCCCACGGGCACGAGGTTCGAGAGACCGTAATTCTCGTCCCTTCGCACGAACGCTTTGAAGCGCCCGGGCAGCTCCAGCGTGGTGACGACGGTCGCGAACCCATTGTCACCGGTTCGCGCCGCCCCACCGGCAAAGCTCACACGCACGTCACGCAACGGCTGGCCGCCAACCGTCGCGTGGACCGTGGCGCGCACCTGGCCGGGCAGCGTCCCCACCTGGGTATTCGTGACCACCACCTGGAAGATCTGGTGGACGGGTGCCCGCTTGAAGTGGAGCAGAGCGCTGGTCGGGCCGAAGGTCAGCTCGCATCCCGGATCGAACGGAGCGATCAACCAGTGAAGATTGCCGTTGAGAGTGGGCACCGCGTCGAGTCCCTCGGACTCACCGCACATCCGCCTCTGGATCTCGAGCCTCCGCCCTCCCGTGCGGGTATTGACGCTCCACACCTGATACAGGCCATCGGACTCGCCGGCGAGCAGGAGTCGCCCTTCCCGGAAGACCGCGCCCGTTATTCCCGTCGGCGGGACCGCGCCCGAAAGGCGACGCACTGGATGGATCACCGGGCCGTTGGGGCCACGGTTGGCAAGAGAAACGTCGCTCGAGCGGTACGCAAGCAGGTCGTTACCACTGCTTGTCCAGATGAGCGAGCCGTCGGGCGAGGTCTCCGCCCACATCGCCTTTGGGATCTCCGCCGGGTCGAGATTGACGTAGTAGCGGAAGGCGAGGTTGGCCGGATTGGCGACGCCGAACGCCCCCTTGCCGCAGGTGTTCTCGCCCGTGCCGGGATCGAAGCACTCCATCGGCAGGATCACACGCCCGCCGTCGCCGGGATTCCAGGTGGGATCGCCGATGTGGTTGTACCCCTCCGCCTGCGCCACGGCCGGCGGGATCACGTCCGAGACCCCAGCGTTCTGATGGAGGCCGGGAGTCGTGCGCCACAAGCCTCGAAAGACCCCGATGAAGAACAGGTTCGAGTCCGCCGCATCTGACGTCAGGCCCTGCCAGTACCTGGTGGGGACCGAGCTCGCTCCGGTGAGAACCCAGGGCCGCCCGGGGTCTTGCGCCTGAGCAGGGGCTGCGAGCGCCAGCGTCAACAGAACGGCGAAGACGGATGCGATTGCCTTCCGGCGCACGACCTGACCTTAGCCCCTGGCGGCCAGCGATGGCGAGTTTGTGGCGCATACCGCCCCAAACTCGCCATTCCGGGCGCCTTGCTACCGTGGCGGCTAACAGGTCAGGCCAAATCGCCTGGCAAACCGTGCTCGCGCTCGCCGTCGTTGCTGTCGCACCCTCTGCGTTCGCCGCACATACGTAGAGGAGTAATGCATATGCCCAGTGGAACCGTGAAGTGGTTCAGCGACGAAAAGGGTTTCGGCTTCATCACCCCTGATGATGGCTCGAAAGACCTCTTTGTCCATCAGAGCGCGATCGCCGGCGACGGCTTCCGCTCGCTTCAGGAAGGTGCCAAGGTCACCTATGAGGCAGAGGCCGGCGATAAGGGCCCGCGAGCTGTCGACGTGCAAGTAGCGAGCTAGCCGCCTTACTGGGACACCCATAACACGAAAGGCCCGCAGCAGCGGGCCTTTCCATTAGTAGCGGGGTGGGATTTGAACCCGTGGGACTCAGCGCCGCTCAAAGGCGCCGATGTCGGGGTTGACGCGCCGGATGCCGCGCTGGTCGAGCTTCGGGGCATCGCCACCGGCGTGGTTGATCGCCCTGCTCCCCCGGCCCAGGGCGTCAGTCTTGGTCGGGCCGCCGTTGCTCCGGAGCGTCCCGAGATTGAGGTTCGCGGCGGTGACGCTCAGGAAGTCCGCCGGCCCGGTGAAGCCGGGGCAGCCGCTGTTATCACTCGTGAGGAGGTTCTGCCCGTCGGAGGCGGCCGTGCCGCTGCAGTCGGGCGGAGTGCCCGTGGCTGCCGTATTGCGGGCGATCAGAGAGTTCTTCGTGCTGAACGTGGAGGTGCCATCGGTGGCGATGCCGCCGCCGTCGCCGGTGGTGTTGCGGTCGGAATCCGCCCCGTTGTGGGCGATGGTGACCGCGTTCATGGTCACGGTGGAGGTGTAGAGAGCGTAGATCCCGCCGCCCGCGAGCTCGGCGTGGTTGCCGTCGATCGTGTCGTTGATCAGGGTCGCTGTGCCCTGGCTGACCTGGATTCCTCCACCGTTCGCGTTTGCGCCGGTCGCCTTGTTGCCGCTCACCGTCGAGCGCGACACGCTGAGAGTGCCGAGGCTCACCTCGATGCCACCGCCGGACCCGCCCTCGAAGCTGTTGCCCGTGATCGTCGACCGGGTGATGGTCGTCGGTACGTCGACCGAGGCCACGTAGACCCCCGGGGAATTACCGGCCACGGTGCTCCGCGAGACGGTCAGCTCGCCGCCGAGCGCGGAGAGGCCCGTCTGCCCGTTATTCGAGATCGTGCTGCGGGAGACCGAGAGTGCCGACACTGCCCGGGCGCCGTCCTGCATGTTGCCCGAGATGCTGCTTCGCGAGATCGACACGTGCGCCGTGCCCGCGACGACGGCGGCGCTGGAGTTGCCGGTGAAGGCGCATCGAACGATCGTCGTCCTGCCACCGTTGTTGCTGTAAAGGCCGCCCCCGAAGAGGAGGCCGCCCGGGTCCTCGCCGATTGTGCTGCCCCGCTTGACCTTCAGGCGCCTGAGCGCGGTGGCGGCGAACGTCTCGAAAACGCGGAAGTGATTGTTTGCGTCGACGATGGCCTTGGTCTTGCCAGAGCTGGCGATCGTCACTTTGTCGCGGATGTCGAGGTCCCCGCTCCGCGCCAGGTCCTCGCCCGTCGAGTCCGCGCCCTGGCTCAGCTTGTAGGTCTTGCCGGCTTTTAGGACGATGTCGTCGTCGCCCGAGCGGTTGTTCGCGGCGATCACGGCTTCACGTAGCGAGCATTCGTTCCTCTTGCAGCCGTTCGGGACGGGGTCGCCGAGCCGCGTCGGCGCATAGGTGTGGGCGAGCGCGCTCGAACCGGTTACGAGCAGGCCGACCCAGGTCGCAGCGAGGAGCGCCAGGACGGCGATTCGGGGTGGCGAAGGGTGCGATCTCGAGGTCGGGAGGTGCACGACCCCGAAAACGCTACCGGGCGTCCCGCCTGACCGCGGCAGTCCGGCGAAACACAGCGAAAGGCCCACTAACGCGTCAATGGCGGGTTTGTGGAGCATACCGCCCCAAACTCGCCACTGACCGAAAAGCCCGCCACCCACGCGTCAACGGGACCCGGGGGTCAGATGCTCAGAAACGTCGCAGCGGGCGTTCGAGCAGGAACGTCTGCGTGGAGGTCTCGGTCTCCTTGTTGCGCTTGGGGATGAAGGCAACGACGCGCCGTCCGGTGATCCGCGTGATCGCCGCCGTCGCGTTCTGCTTGAGGCCGGCCGCCGACAACCGGGAGTCGTCAAACCCTTCCTCGTCCTCACCGGCTTCCGTGTCTGGCGTGCCCTCTTCGATCACGCATTTGACGGAGTTCTGCCGAATCTCGACGCTGGTGGACTTCGGTCGCTGCCCAGAGAATCGACTCCAAATCGTTCCAACGGACTGGGCGATCTCGCGGGAGGTCCTGTCAACGCGGGATTCCTCCTGATCGGCCGGCTGCTCCTGCTCCAATAGGTCGCTCATCGCGATACCTCTCTCCCACCCCTCGCATTGAGCCGGAGACAGAGGGCGGAGGGGAGGAAGAGGCCCAGCCGGCGTATTCAACGAGTGTAGAGCCCCTAGGTGAATCGCACCGCAGTCGGCGCGAGCCTCGCCCACGCTCTGGGCGGATTGGACAGCGCCCGAGCCGCGTCCTGCTACCGTGCTTCCCGTCGGCCGCCACCGGGGCGGCCGAGGAGTTCAGTCCTCCGTGCACTCAAGAGTGCGTTCGGGTTTCAGGATTCCCACCACTCGTCAAGGAGTTGCACAACATGTCTTTCGCTGATCTCGGCGTTTCGCGTCCGGTCACGGATGCGCTCACAAAGCGCGGCATCGTCGCGCCGTTCGCGGTCCAGGAGCTGGTCATCGCCGACGTCCTCGCCGGTCGCGACGTTCTAGTCCAGTCCCCGACCGGCTCGGGCAAAACTCTGGCCTTCGGCCTGCCGATCGCCGACCTGCTCGAGCCCAGCGCCCGTAAGCCAGCCGCGCTGGTGCTCGCACCAACCCGCGAGCTCGCGACGCAGATCGTCGATGAGCTTCGCGACGTCGCCCGAGTCCAGGAGCTCACGATCGCCCCGGTCTACGGCGGGGTCGGGGTCGAAAAGCAGGCCAAGCAAGCAGCGAGGGCCCACATCGTGGTCGCCACGCCTGGCCGGCTCGAGGACTTGCTTCAGCGTCGGGCGCTGGGCCTCGAGCACGTCCGGATTCTCGTCATCGACGAGGCCGACCGGATGCTCGACATGGGGTTCAAGCCGGCCGTCGATCGAATCGTGGCGCGCACGCCGCGTGATCGCCAGACACTCTTCTTCTCGGCGACGCTGGAGGCCGCGGCCGGCAAGCAGGCCCGCGCCTACACCCGCGACGCCCGCCGCCACGTCCACGAGCCCCAAGCCGACGACGTGGGCAAGCGCTCCCACCGATTCGTCCACCTCTCCCACCAGGCAAAGATGGATGCGCTCGTCGATGAGCTTCGCAACCCGGAACGAGGGCGAACGCTCGTCTTCGTGCGCACCAAGCGAGGGGCCGACCGGCTGGTCAAGCGGCTCGGCAAGCACCGGCTGCACGCTCTCGCGATGCACGGCAACAAGTCGCAGCCCCAGCGCGAGAAGGCGCTCGACCGCTTCGCGCGAGGTGACGTGGACACCCTCGTCGCCACCGACGTCGCCGCTCGCGGCATCGACGTCGACGACATCACCCATGTCGTCAACTTCGACTCACCCGGCGACCGCGACGCTTACGTCCACCGCGTCGGGCGCACCGCCCGGGCGGGTCGGGACGGAGCGAGCATCAGCTTCGTCCTCCCGGACCAGGCCGGCGAGATGCGGCGGATCGCCGCCAGCCTGGGCCTCTCCCGAGAATTCGACCACGAGCGCCGCGGGCACACCGACGGCATCGCAGTGCATCCCCCGACCCTGCAGCGACGCGCGCCCAACCGCCGCACTGGCAGCCACTCGAATGGCCGAAGGCGACGCAGATAGCCGCCCCGGGGCCTTGCTACGGTGGTGGGTACCCGGTCAGGCCAAAATCGCCTGGCAATCGTGCTCGCGCTCGCCGTCGTTGCTGTCGCACCCTCTGCGTTCGCCGCACATATCCGCAGAGGAGCGATACACATGCCCAGTGGAACCGTGAAGTGGTTCAGCGACGAGAAGGGCTTCGGAATCATCACCCCAGATGGCGGCTCGAAGGACCTCTTCGTCCATAAGAGCGCGATCGCCGGCGACGGCTTTCAGACGCTTCGGGAAGGTGCCAACGTCACCTACGAGGCCGAGGCCGGCGATAAGGGCCCGAAAGCCATCAACGTGCAGGCGAGCTAGTCGGCCCACGCCCAGACGCTGCGGGAGCATGCCCGCCAGACGAAACCCCACACGCCGCACGGCTCGGGTGGGGCAACTGCTCGAGCGGGTGATCCAGCAGCGCCGCAACGCCAGCGCGGCGACCGGATCGCAGGCAGGCGAGGTTGATCAGGAGCAGCGAATTGGGGCCCTGGAGCAACGAGTCGAGTACCTGGAGTCCCTCTTGGAGGGCCTACAGGATTCGGTTCATCGAGAGGCGGCGCGACACGAGAAGGAGATGAAGGCGCTCGAAGCGAAGACGCAAGGGCCCGAGATGGCGCGCGCTCTCGACAAGTACTCCCGGGAACGGCGCGTCTGACGGCGATGCTTCCGGCCTCCAGCCCCAGACTAGATGCTTCCCTTCCGGCTACGGCGGGCTCGGTAGCGCGGCTGCGCTTCTGGCTTCATCGCCATCACGCAGCGGTGACCGTCACCGGTTGCCTGCTGGTGGCCGGCGCCCTCGCGCTCGGAATCTGGGGCAAACGGACCGACTTCGCCGCGGCACTCCAGCTAGCACCGCTGTGGATCCTGGCTGTTGCCATTGTTCTGCACATCGCCTGGCTGGTCGCGCGCAGCGAAGCCTGGCACGTATGCGTGGACGCGGCGGGCGGCAAGGTCAGCCGGCGACGCCTCTATCGGGCGGCCAGCCTCGGCTACTTGGGCAACACCTTCAACGGCCAGTTTGGCCTCGCGGTCCGAATCGCGGCGCTCCGCCGATCCGCGCCGCGGGAGAGCCCTCCTCCATCCGTGCTGATCGCGGCTGAGCTACCGATCGTCGTGGTCGAGGTCAGCCTCGCGGCGCTGGCCTCGATCACCCTGGTTGGGCCTCTCGGCGTTCCCTGGTGGGTGCCGCTGCTCTGCCTCGCCTTCGGCCTCGCTGTGGTCGCCGTGCTGACCAGAGTCGCTCGGGATCATCGCGATGGGTTCTGGAAGGGCTTCGCCGTGATGCGGGGGCTCCAGGGCCGCAGCAGCATCATCGGCCTCATGGTGTTCGCCGTCTGCGCCCAGATCGCGCGCAACTGGCTGGTCCTCCAAGGGATCGGCGTGGACAGCTCGGTCCTCGACGCCACCGCGCTCCTGATCGGGGTAGCGGTGATCGGCCTGCTTCCCGTCGGCCCGAGTCTGGGTGCGGCGGCGGCCGTGGTCATTCTGGGGGCAAACGGGGTTGCGGCGACGGCCGCCGCCGGAGCCCTGCTGACGGCCACCGGCGCCGTCGGCGCCCTCTGCTTCGCGTCCTGGGCGCTCGTCGATCGGCTTCGGCCGTCTGCTAGATCGCTGGCCGCATCGCTTCCCTCCTGACCGGCGCCGAGGCGCGCCCCAAGGGGCCCCTTGGCAGTAAGCTGACTTCTAGCCGTCCCGAGGGCGCTCTCCATTCCTCTCTTCCTTCTGTAGTCGGCGGCATCGATTCGAGAGGAGTGAGAGAGGGGCGCCTGATCGGGGACTCGGCAAGAATCTGTGAAGACGTGGGGCTCACCGTTCGCGCGGAGCGAGATCGTGAACGCAGATGAACGGTCGCCGCTCTGCCGAGACTGCTGGCACGACGACGAGGTCGTGGTGAAGATGGACCTGATCCTTGTGCCGACCCCCAAGCCACCGACTCGGCATGCCTGATCCCGCATCGTGGCGCGGTCCGGAGATCGAGAGGACGATCGTGATCGCTCGCCCCCTGGAAGAAGTGTGGGAGTACATCGCTGACCTGCGAAACGATCCGCAGTGGTGCGACAAGGTCGTCTCGGTCAAGCAGCTCGTGGGAGACGGCCCGGGGCCGAATACCAGTTACCGCGTCGTCCACCAGCCGGTACGCCTGAAGCAATCCAAGGAGCTGGCGGTCACGGTTGAGGAGTTCGAACCTCCGCGCCGGATGCGGATGCGCGAGGAGAACGGTGAAGGCGTCTTTAGCGTCACTTATGGCCTTGAGCAGAGCCATGACCTGGAACGCTCTGGCGAGGCGACTCGGCTGACCCAGCGCGATCGGATCGAGTGGAAGGTTCCGAGGCCCCAGGTTCCGATGGCGCGTCGAATGGTGGGCCGGGATATCGAGAACCAGCTCTTGACGCTCAAGAGCCTGTTGGAAAGCGGCCAGGCGATGTCGGAGGAGAACGTGGGTCTGGCGGGGCTGGTTCAAGAGCTGGACCCGGCCTAGTGCGTCGAGTCGAACCGTGCCCGAAGCTGGTCAGCCAGTCGATCGACCTGCCGAGCGGCGAGCTCCGCCTGCTCCAACCGCAGGAGTCCGCCGAGCTGCCGGACGCGGGCGCCGTCGAATGGGCACCGATCGCGCCTTACTGGTCGGTCCTTTGGCGTAGCGGTGTCGCGCTCGCCTGCGAGCTCGAAGGCGTGGCGCTCCGCGGGCTGCGCGTCGTCGAGCTCGGCTGTGGGCTCGCGGTGCCGAGCATCGCCGCCGCGCGCGGAGGCGCCGCGGTGCTGGCCACGGACGCATGCGCAGACGCGCTCGCGCTCGCGGCGCGCAACGCCCAGGTGAACGACGTGCGAATGGAGACGGCGACGGTGGACTGGGCGGAACCCGAGGAGCTCGTCAGGCGCGCGCCGTTCGACCTGGTGCTCGCCGCTGACGTCCTCTATGAGCCTGCCAGCATCCCCCTGCTGTTGTCGCTCTTGCCCCGCCTAGCGCCGGAGGCCTGGCTCGCCGATCCCGGCCGGCCGGCCACCGTCGCCTTCCTCGAACAGGCGGGTTACCGGTGGTCGATCGAGACGCGCGACCGAGATGTGGTCTTGGTCCACCGGCTGCAGTTTGGTCTGAACGCGGTCGGCCAACCGGCGCAACTCGCCCGGACGGCCCTCCCTTAGCAGGGCCCGTGACTCCACACTCCACTCAGGTCGTGTGCCGGGCCGCCTTGATGGCCTTCAGGAGCCGGGGCGCCTCGTCGGCCGCCGCCTTGAGATCCGCGTTGACCACTGCCTCCCGCAGCACCTCCAGGCGTGTGTCGATCCTGGTCATGTCGGCGGGCTCGACTGTGTGCGCGAACCGATCCCGGACCCAGTCCAGGGTGGCGACATCCCCGTTCACACCGCCCATGTCGCCGGCGGCCCCGTGAACCAGGATCTGGCGCGCCCACAGCTCGAAGCGGGCGAGGTCGATCTCGGTCTGCGGCCGATAGCGCAGCTCGAGGTCGAGCGTCGACTGAGTCACGTCGATCCCCGCGTTGCCAGCCTGCTCTTGATCGTGGGCATCGATCGCACCTCCCAGCGTCTTCAGCGCGCGGTCCATCTCGGCGGCGAGCCGGGGTGGAACCTCACCCTGCTGGTAGCGACCCCAGGCCCCCGCCGCGGCCCTCTCAGCCGCCGCTGCCGAGCTCCAATTCCCGGAGACGACCCGGTCGAGGAGCTTGTTGGCGGCCGCCGACAACGCCTCCAGCTCGGGCGGCACAGGCCCACCGAGGGCATCGGTGGGAACGGCGAGCGCCATCGCCTCGACCTCGCTCCCGTGGCCGGAGAAGAACTCGCCGTAGCCGGGGGCGAAGACCTTGTCGCTGTAGGTCCCATCGTCGTGGAGTTCGCGGGCAATCATCGCGCCCTCAACCGGGCCCGTGGGACCGTCCACGGTCTTGTTGATCCTCTTGATCGTCACCTCCTCGAAGGCGATCCCGGGGATGTTCTCAGCGCGATGCACGTCGCCAACCTGGGGGTCGCCGGGCATGATCATCTCGATGGGGCCATCCCTTCCGGCGAGCCAGGTGCCCGCGGTGCCGTCGATGAGGCCGCTGGTGTTGCTGTAGTCGTACACGTCCTCGCCCAGGTACCACACCGACCCGTCGTCGGCCTGGGCGTAGCGGTCGAGCGCAACCTCCTCGATGCGCCCGTCGATGTAGGCCATGTACTGCGAGACGAGGACCTCCACCCACTGACCCTCGCTCCACTCGATCCTCTGCGTCACCGGCAGCAGCGTGGTCTCGGTGTGAAACGGCTTGCCCTCGACCTTGCCGCTGAAGATCACCGACTGCAGGTCGCTGATCGGAAACAGCGGGTTGGTGATCTCGGTGGGATTCGAGAACGTCGGCGCCGTGATGTCGACCCGCTCACTCTCGGGCGCCACGGGGAGCTTGTCCAGATTGGCCGCCGCGAGCTGGGCCTGACTCGGCTGCGGGATCGTCTCGGAAGCCCCCGCGCTTGCGTCGGCCCCGTCGTCGCTCCCGCAGGCGCCCAGCGCGAGCGCCGCGACAATGGCCGTGGCTGCTGCGATGGCGAACGCCTTCTGATTGGCGGATTGCCTCTGATTGATCTGCATCGGAATCGACCTCCCGTTTTGGCTTGCGGGGCCCGTTCTACGGACGGCCACTGAGAGCCAGCTGAGAGCGGCTTCGCCTATTTGGCCGCGGCGGCCAGCGGAAAGCGGAGCCGAACCGTGGCCCCCGCGGCGCCGGTGTCGACGATCGTCGCGGTCGCGCCGTGCGCCTCCGAGATCGCCCGCACGATCGCCAGTCCGAGCCCCGCCCCGCTCCGGGTGCGTTCGCGGTCGCCGCTCGTGAAGCGCTCGAAGGCGTGCAGCTCGAGCTCGGCCGGAAAGCCGGGACCCTCGTCGCCGACGTCGATCTCGATCGCTTTGCCCGACCGGCGAGCGGAGAGCCGGATCTCGCCGCCGCCGTGACGCAGGGCGTTGTCCACCAGGTTCCCCAGCGCCTGGCGAGCCCGAAGCGGGTCGACCCACACGCTTCCGACCCCCTGCGCGTCGACCCGGATCTCGCGACCCTGCTCGCACGCGCGATCGCTGAAGCGCTGCCGGGTCCTCTCGAGCAGCTCACCGACCTCGACCTGCTCGCGGTGTACCGGCAGGCGCCCGTCGGCAGCCCGGGCAATCAGCAGCAGGTCCTCGGCGAGCTGGGCGAGGTGATCCGTCTCCTCGAGGGCGACGCCGAGCGACTCGCGGACCTCGGGGTCGTGTTCACCGATGCGGATCGCAGCTTCCAGCTCGGCCTTCAGCACCGCAAGCGGGGTGCGTAGCTCGTGGCTGGCGTCTGCCACGAACCGGCGCTCGCGCTGAAACGACTCCTCCAAGCGGGCGAGCATCTCGTTCAGCGTCTCGCCGAGGCGGCGGATCTCGTCCTGGGCGGCCGGGAGCGGCAGCCGCTCGCCGCCGCGCCCCAGGGAGACCCGCTTCGCCCGCCGGCGCATCGCCTCGACTGGCGCGAGGCCGGCGATGGCAAGCCAGTAACCGATCCCGGATGCGAGCAAGACCGCGATCGGAACGCCGATCAAGAACGACCTGAGCAATGCCGAGAGCGTCTCCTCGCGGTCCGCGAGCGAGACGCCGACGACCAAGACGAGCGGCCGTCCCCCGACCACCAGCGGGCGCGCGAGCATCCGAGCCGTTCCCTCGATGCTTGGGAGCTCGCGCTCGAGCTCGGTCCCGTCCCGCGATGCCCGCCTGGCCTCCTCGGGGCTTAGCACCGGGGCGCGTATGGCCCTGGTTCCGTCCACGCGGCGTCCCTGCGGAGTCAGGAGCTGGATGAAGTTGTCCTCCGGATCGGTGACCCTGCCGCTGCCCACCCGCGCCAGGCTGGGCCCGGAGCGACGGATGACGGCGGCCACGTCGTCCGAGCGCCGGGCGAGCCCGTGGTCGATCGTCTCGGTCAGGTCAGCGCGCTGGCGCAGGTAGACGAAGGTCGCCGCCGCCACCAGCACGAGCAGCATGGCGAGGGCGAAAGCTGCCGTGAGCCGAACGCGTATCGGCAAACGGCGGAGGATCAGGCGTCCTTTCGCAGCCGGTACCCGGCGCCCCGAACCGTCTCGATCGACTCCACCCCGAAGGGACGGTCGACCTTCTCGCGCAGGTAGCGGATGTAGACCTCGACTACGTTGGAGCGGTTCTCGTAGTCGTAGTCCCATGCCCGCTCCAGGAGCTGGAACTTGCTCAGCATCTCGCCCGGACGGCGCATGAAGGTCTCCAAGAGCACGAACTCCTTGCGCGAGAGGTGTATCTCCTGCTCCCCGCGCCACACCTGTTGGGTGGCGGGGTCCATGCGCAGGCCGGCCACCTCGAGCACCGGCGGGCGCTCCGCCCCGCCCCGACGAGCAAGCGCCCGGAGCCGGGCCAGCAGCTCCACCAGCGAGAACGGTTTCACGAGGTAGTCGTCGGCACCTCGGTCGAGGCCCCGGACGCGGTCCTCGATCGCGTCACGGGCCGTGAGCATGATGATCGGCGTCCAGATGCCGTCCTCACGGAGGCGCCGGCAGGTCTCGAAGCCGTCGATGCCCGGCAGCATCAGGTCGAGGATCACCGCGTCGAACTCCGTCGACCCCGCCATCCACAACGCGTCCTCCCCGCGCCTGGCAACGTCGGCGACGACGCCCTCCGCTCGCAGCCCGCGACGGATCGCCGCTGCCAGGCGCATGTCGTCCTCGACGATCAGAACTCGCACATACCCATGATCGCGACAAAGATGAGAGGAGCCTGAGAGCCGGGGGCCTGGCGGCGTAGGGGTTCGAAACCTCGGCTCGCGGACACTTTCATCGCGCTTTCACCGATTCGTCATGGACGCTTCATGGCCCTGGCGTAGACCTGGCATCGACAAGTCCACCAGCCGGCCCACCGGGCCGGAGGCGAAAGGGAGAAGCGATGACTAGGAGGAAGATCAAGACGACCGCGACGACCCTGTGCGTCACCGCGGCGCTGGCGATCGGCGTGGCTGCCTGTGGCGAAGGGACAACCGCGACCGGAAACGAGGCGACCCCCGCGGCATCGTCGAGCCCGACGGGGTCGGGGTTGCCTCAAGGAAGCGAGCCGGTGAAGCTCGACCCGGCCGAATTCACGACCAAGATCGACAACCCGTACTGGCCGATGAGCCCGGGCAGCAAGTGGGTCTACAGGGAGACAGACACGACGGGGACGCGCGAGAAGGCCGTGGTCGAGGTCACGCACAAGACCAAGACGATGGCCAACGGGGTCGTGGCCAGGGTGGTCCGCGACACGGTGAGCGAGCACGGCACGCCGGTCGAGGTCACGGACGACTGGTACGCCCAGGACTCGGACGGGAACGTCTGGTACCTGGGGGAGGCGACCGCCGAGTACAAGAACGGCAAACCGACGACGACCGCCGGGTCGTTTGAGGCCGGCGTGGACGGAGCCCAGGCCGGGATCGCCATGCCGGCGAATCCCGAGCCAGGGATGGCCTACCGGCAGGAGTACTACAAGGGCGTGGCCGAGGACAAGGGTGCCGTCATCACGGTCGGACAGGAGCAGGTCGAGGTGCCCTTCGGCCAATTCGATACAGACGTCCTGATGACCCGTGATCTGGTGCCGACGGAACCGAAGGTCCAGGAGCTGAAGTTCTATGCCCCTGGCGTCGGCCCGCTGCTGAGCGTGCACACCGACGGCGCCGGCGGCCGCGCGGAGCTGGTCAGCTACACGCCTGGACGGTAGTGGACCGCGTTCGGCCGTAGATGGGACGATGATGAGGGCCGGCATCTTGCCGGCCCTCAATCGCCGGATGGCGAGTTTGTGGCGCATACCGCCTCAAACTCGCCACGAACACGAAAGGCACGCCGAGCTGTTCTGAGATCGGCTGAGTTTCGCTCAGTTTCGGTACCACGGCTGGTACCACGGGCTCGGAACCAGCCGACTCCCCCAATCACTTCCGCTCAGGCTCCGTATCGGAATGAGACTCCCCAACTTCGCCGAAGGCCCGGAAGGCCAGCGCCGCCACCAGGATCCCGAGCACTGTGCCGAGGGCACGCTCACCGGCCGCGTCGAATGCAGACGAGCCCAGCGTGTCGGTCAGGAGCACGACGTAAACGGTGATCGCGGTCGTGAAGAGCGCGTACTCGATCGCCAGCAGCGCGTAGGCGAGCGCCGCGGCAATCGTGAGCACGATGGTGGTCGGGATGACCGCATCGCTCAGAACCTCGGCCACGGCGGTGGCCAGCACGAGCCCCATCGCGGTCCCGGCCGCGCGCATTGCGATTCGCTCAGAGGTCTGGCTGGCCTCGGGCTTGAGCACGAACAGGATCGTCAACGGCACCCAATAGCCGTGGTCATGGAAGCCCACCAGCCGGTAGATCGCAACGCCGATTGCCAACGCTGCGCCGAAGCGAACGGCATGTCGCAAGGTCGCGCGATGGAGGTCCAAGCCGGCGCGCAGCTTCGCGGCCGTATCCGCAGCAGCTCGACGGAGCTCGAACCGCCGCTCGCGCCCGCGATCGACGACTGCCCAGACGCAGGCAGCCCAGCCGGCCTGGGCGAGACCACCACAGGTGCCGATCGCGAGCGCCGTCCAGGCTTGAGCCGGCTCCAGCCACAGCCCCTGCGCGATCAAGAAGACGAGCACCACTGAGAGACCGGCGATCGCCATGCGCAGCGAGACGGCAACCGCGTAACCACCGAGCGTCGCCACAACCGCCATGCCGAGGATGGCAGTCGCCACGGTCTGGCTCGTTAGGACGCCGAGCGCCGCCACCATGCCAACCAGGGGTGCGCAGCACAGTTGCCAGCGCACCCGCACCCGGGCAGGGGCGTCGAAGGCGATGAAGCCGCAGATCATCGCTGCAGAGCCGACCCCTCCGGCAACCGCGTCGTCGAGCTCGAGCTCCGTGAGCAGGCCGGCGGCGACCGGCACCGCGACCAGAAAGCCCCGCCCAATGGCCGGCACCGGGTCGCCGCGAAGCGTCCAGGTCGCCGGCAGATGCGAGCCGGTGGTCGCCCGCGCCTGCGCCATCGTCAGATGAGCGAGGAAGGGATCCCTGTCGCGCCCATGGTCGGATCATTTTGCCGAGGAGTTCGCAATACCCGAACCCGCCGTGATCGGATTCTGGTCTCCGCAGAGAAAGCCCACGTTTGCGGGGGCGGTGGCTTCGTTGAGTAGCGGGGGTGGGATTTGAACCCACGCCCTCCGGCTGCGCGAGCAAGAATGCATGCTGATGGCCCCGGTCCCGCCCCTTCACCCCGGACCCACGCGATTCGAGGGCGGCCTGACCCAGGTCGGTTCGGGCGTCCATGCCTGGCTGCAACCCAACGGGCTGCTCGGCGAAAGCAACGCGAGCCTGGTGATCGGCGAGGGAGCGTCACTACTGATTGACACGTTGTGGGATCGGCGGCTCACACGCCGCATGCTCACGGCGATGGCGCCTCTGATCCATGACGCACCGATCGAGTTGCTCGTCAACACACACTCCGACGGCGACCACTGGTGGGGGAACCAGGAGGTCCGAGGAGCGGAGATCATCGCCACCGAGTCCGCGAGGACGGTGATGGAAGATGAGTCCCCCGCCGAGATGAAGCGCTTCGGCATGTTGGCGGCCGCTCTGCGGCGCGCGGGCTCGATGCCGTTTCCCTATCCGCGGCGCGGCGACGTCGCCGCGATCGCGGCCTACGTCAGTGAGGCACTGAAGCCCTTCGAGTTCGACGAAGTGCGGCTGGTGTCGCCGACCCGCACGTTCTCCCGCGAGCTCGAGCTCGACGTCGGCGGCCGCGCGATTCGTCTGATCGAGGTCGGCCCTGCGCACACCCCGGGTGACCTGATCGTCTGGGTTCCGGACGCGCGGATCGCGATCGCGGCCGACATCCTCTTCATTGGCGTCACTCCCATCATGTGGGCAGGGCCGCTCGAGCGCTGGGTGTCGGCTCTCGAGCGGCTGCTGGAGCTCGGTGCGGAGCGGTTTATCCCCGGGCACGGCCCGGTCTGCGGCCCCGACGAGGTGCGGCGCCTGATCGACTACTGGCGCTGGCTGGAGCGCGCGGCCGGGGAGCATCTCGAGGCCGGAAGCTCGCCGCCCCAGGCGGCGCGCGCACTCGTGCTCGGAGACGAGATCGCCGAGCGAGGCTTCGCGGGCTGGCTCGCTCCCGAGCGTGCGCTGGTCAGCGTGGGCACCATCGACGCGCACCGTCGTGGCGCCGCCAAGCCACCCGGGCCGCGCGAGCTGATCGCCGCGTTCTTCCGTATGGCACTGCTGGCGCGAGACCTCAATCGAAGAGACCAGAAGCCCGTCTGAGCGGGCCTCAGCCCGACCTCGGTCGATACTTCGTCTAGTTCGAAAACGATCCGGCTGTCGAGCACTCTGGGTTAGCCGAGCCTGGTCAGCTCGGCCGCCATCGGCCCGGGGCGCAGGACGTTCGCGTCGGTCGGGTCGCTGACGGTCCGGTTGCGGCCGGTGCACTTCGCCGCGTACAGCGCATCGTCGGCATCGCGCAGCAGCCGCTCGAGGTCCGGCGGGGCGAGCGCCGCCGTCACCCCGGCGCTGATCGTGGGCGTCGGTCCGCCCGCCCTGCTCCCGCCCACGAAGGCAGTCCGTACACGCTCCGCATAGCTCCGCGCCGCGTCGAGGTCCGAGGACCCCAGCAGGGCGATGAACTCCTCACCGCCCACGCGCCCGACGACGTCGTTGCCGCGGGTTTCCCGGCGGAAAACGTCGGCGAGGCGGGCGAGCGCGCGATCGCCCTCCTCATGGCCCCAGTCGTCGTTGACGAGCTTGAAGTGATCGATGTCGAACGAGACGACCGCGACCCAGGTCCGCTCACGAACGGCGCGGGCGATCTCGG